>JAEWSS010000001.1 GCA_023459755.1 Verrucomicrobiota bacterium
CTCGCGCTCGACAAAACCATTTTGACCGCAAACTTCGGTAAAGTCGGCCTCTTTTACTATAACATTGTGCGCGGCATCGACGAACGGCCGGTGGAACCGGTCTGGGAGCGCAAATCGGTCGGCCGCGAAACCACCTTTGAAACCGACACCAAAGACGCGGAGACCCTTGCGTCCGTCCTCCGCTCACTCTCAACCATGGTGTCCGCCCGACTTCGCCGCGCCGCACTCGCCGGACGAACCGTAACCCTGAAAGTCCGCTACTGCGATTTTCAGACCATGACCCGCGCCGTGTCATTCCCCGCCCCGACCGACGTTCCGGAACAGATCGCCGCCGCCGCCGAAGCGCTGCTGGCCGGAATTTCCGCCGACCCGCGCCCGATCCGGCTTCTCGGCGTTACCGTGTCCAACTTCAAAAGTCCCGACGTCCCGCCCGATGACGCGCCGCCGGAGCCGACCGCAATACAACTCGAATTCGATTTCTCCGGCCTGTGCGCCGCCGAAGCACCCGCTTCATGACACCGGTGCTTTTCCCAATTCCTGAATTTAAATAAAAAGAGCGGCGCAGTCCGGGTTTCCGAACCTGCGCCGCGTCTCATGTTGTTTTGAAAAAAATATTATTTGGACTTTGCGTCTTCCAACTTTTTCCGTCCGGCCGCCCAATAGCCGCGAGCCAGCACCACCGCCGTTAACACCGCGGTAATGGCCAGCGCCAGATTGCGCGCCGCGTCCAGATTCATGCCGAACCCGACCGCGCCGCCGAGGTCTTTGTCTTTTGTCCACAAAATATAGCTGACGACAATGAACGTCATAAACATTCCGGGCAGCAGCGCAACAAAAAATGTCTTGCCGCGCGCCATCAGCCACACGGTGGCCGCCATCAACGTGGAGGCGGCCAACACCTGGTTTCCCCAGGCGAAATAGTTCCACAGGCTCTGGAAACTCTTGTCGTTCGGGTCGGTCGGATTGCTCCACCACAGCAGAACGCAGACAATCGCGATCAGCGGCAGGCAGAGCAGAATCCGGTTCATGATCCGTCCCTGGCTGATGGAGAACACTTCGGCCAGACTGAGCCGCAGGCTCCGCATCGCGGTGTCGCCGGAAGTCACGGCCAGCACGATCACGGCGACCACGGTCACCGAGCCCCAGCCGGAACCGAGGAACCGGGTGGTGATTTCGATCAGGACGCTGTTCGGGTTGACGGTCATGAAATTGGCGTCCAGATTATAGATCACCAGTCCGGCGGCGGCCCAGACCATGGCGATCAGGCCTTCAACCACCATCATTCCGTAGAACGAACTGCGCGCCTCGCGCTCGCGCCCCATCGTACGGGCGATGATCGGCGACTGCGTGGCGTGAAAACCGGAAATAATCCCGCAGGCGATCGTCACGAACAGCAGAGGAATAATCGGATGCCCGTTGGCGGCGTCCCACTTATGGGCAAGGAAGCCGGTCGATTCGGAGAGCAGGTCGCGGGCGGCGTTGATGTCGGTCGCATGAACGATCGCGCCGAAGATCGCCACCGTGCCCAACAGCAGCATCAGTCCGAAAATCGGGTAGATTTTGCCGATTATCTTGTCCACCGGAAACAGCGTTGCGGCGATGTAGTAAATGAAAATCGCGCCGACCGCCCACCAGAAATAACCGCCGAGCAGTCCTTTGATCAGCGTGGCCGGAACGTTGATGAACACCGCCACCACCAGCAGCAGTAAAAAGGTCATAAACGCGGTAAAGATCCAGTAATAGACCCGCCCGAGGTTCATCCGGATGATCGCCGGAAGATTGGCCCCGCCGTGACGAAGCGAGATCATTCCGCCGAGGAAGTCGTGAGTGGCTCCGGCGATGATGTTGCCGAGCGGAATTATCAGAAACACCACACTGCCGAACTTGATGCCCATGATGACGCCGATCACCGGCCCCACACCGGCAATATTCAACAACTGGATCAGCATGTTTTTCCAGTGCGGAAGCGTCACATAGTCCACGCCGTCGCACATGGCGACGGCCGGAGTTTTGCGGCGGTCGGGCGCCAGAATCCGCTCAATATAGCGGCCGTAAGTGTAATATCCGCCGATCAGCAAAGCCAAACCGAGAATAAAACTCAACATTTTTTATTTTCCTTCTTTCGCAAGAATATCGGCGATAACCGGCTCCAGGGTGACGGCCATGCGATAGAAGCCAAGATCGTTCGGATGCCAGCAGTCAACCATACCGTCGGCGTAGTCGTCGCCCATCAGCAAACCGCCGTCAAAGAAGTAGATGTGTTCGTCACCGGCAGCGCGACGCTTGTCATATTCGTCCTTCTGGAGGTTCCAGCGATTGACCACCGTGCCGCGGCGTTCGTCGGTAAGTTTATTGTCCTGATACATCGCCTCTTCGGGGAAGCGGATGCGGGGCAGGATCAATATCGGCATATCGGGATGATGCTTGCGCAGAATGTCGATGAAAGGAGAAAGGGTTTGAGCCATTTTTCCGTCTTCGTTGGCCTCGTAGTCGAGAATAAACAGCGCCGGATCGTCGATTCCGGAAAGCAGTTCGGCCATTTCCGGCTCGCCCTTGCCGTTGCCGGAGAAACCGTAATTCAGAAACTCCCGGTTCAGGCGGCGGCTCAGAATATTGGTGAACAGATTGCCCGGACGCGACGCGCATCCGCCCTGCGTGATGCTGGTGCCGTAAATAACGATCGGGCGTTCCGCGGCAAACGGCGCGGCCGGTTCCATCTTCGAGCCTCCGACCAGACCGATCTCCACCTTCTCAACTCCGTCGTAAAGCGGAAAGTTGATGATAAAGTCGTGCATTTTGCCGTTGCCGGAGCTGAAAAGTTCTTTGGTGAATTCGGCCGCGCCGATCGCGTGCGCCGAAGAATTGACAAAACTGTATTTTCCGTTGTCGCCGACATAGAGATCGAAACCGCTGGAGCCGGTCTGCGGCATGTGCGGCATCGGACCGTAGTTGGAAAGCGTGGCGCGAAGCAGCACGCGCGGACTGTCGGTCCGGAAGCGGATCTGGCCGCCGGAAGTGTGTTTACCCAGCCAAATCACCGAAGTCGGAATGTTCTGCTCCGGCTCCCAGGGAAGACGGTTGTACTGTCTGGCGGGATCGGTCCAGTAGAATCCGGCGAGTTTGAACGGTGAATCTCCGCCGGGAACGGACCACACGATATTGTTTTCGTCGGCGGTTTTACCGGCGAGGTACTGGTCGACATCAAGTATCTTCGGGTCGGCCGCAAAAAGCTCCGCCGCCGCTGCAAGCAGGGCGATGACTCCGGACAATCGTTTCAAAATAATCCTCCTTTTTTTTTTTGGTATTGACATTAAATATATGCGGATAAATTGTTTTTTCAAGCATGGGGGCTATATTAATAAATAATAACCAAGAGGATTTGTATTATGCTCGAAGAACTGAAACTCGGCCGGCCGATTGTTTTTTTCGACCTTGAAGCCACCGGAGTCAATCCGCAGCGCGACCGGATCGTTGAAATATCCACCGTCAAAATCATGCCGGACGGTACCGACATCCGCGCCACCAGAAGACTTAACCCGACCATCCCGATTCCGCCGGCCGCCTCGGCCATCCACGGCATTTACGACGCCGACGTTGCCCACGAACCCACCTTCGCCGACATCGCGGCGAATTTGTTCAAATATCTGGAAGACTGCGACCTCGGCGGCTACAACATCACCGGATATGACATTCCGATGCTGACCGGTGAGTTCAAACGCGCCGGCATCGATTTCAAAATGGACGGCCGCCGGGTGGTGGACGCCTTCACCATTTTCGCAAAACTTTATCCGCGCAATCTGACCGCGGCCTATAAATTTTTCTGCGGCAAAGACCTCGAAAACGCCCACGGCGCCGAGGCCGACACGCTGGCCACCATCGAAGTCTTTGCCGGCGAGCTTGCAAAACACGCGGAAATTCCGCGCGACATGGACGAACTCCATAAATTCTGCGACAACGCCGACCCCGATGCGATCGACACCAACCGCCGTTTTAAATTCGTCGACGGCGTTGCCACCGTCAATTTCGGCAAATACTCCGGCGTGGCGCTGAAAAAGATCGCCGCCGAAGAACCGGGATTTCTACGCTGGATCGTCCGTTCCGACTTTCCGGAGGACGTGAAAAAAATCGCGTCGGACGCCCTCGCCGGCAAATTCCCGGTCCGCGAGGAAAAATGAACTCCGACCCGGAAAAACTGCTTTCGCTTCTGGAGGACGCCGACGACAACGCCGCCGTCAGTTTGTTCTCCGCGCTGCTGTCCGTGGCCGAATCAAAACTTCTGCCGTTGATCGCCGCCGCCCAGGATTCGCCGAACGCATCGCTGCGGAAACGCATCCACCAACTCGGCGCCATTCTGATTCTCCGCGACCGCCGCCGCGGTTTCGCCGCAAAATTGAACGCGCCGCAGCCCGACCTTATCGACGCGCTGATCGATCTCCATTTGCAGTGGTTCGATTCGGACAGCCGCCCGGTCATCGAGGAGCAGTTCCGGCTTTTCGCCGCCGAAAGCGCAAAATTCGATTTGTCTCGTCCGCAGGGCGTCATCGACTTCATGCGCATTCGCGGCTTTGCGGCCGCCGCCCCCGATGACATCACATTTCCGGAACACTTCTGCATCGGCACCGTGCTGGAAAACGGACGCGGCAGCGACGCCGTACTCTGCGCTCTGGCAAAAACCGTCGCCGCCGTTCAGGGACTTGACGCCGCCACGGTTCGCCATATGGGAACGTTTTCGCTGCGCACCAACGACGGCACATTGATAACTCCGGCCGGAGGCTGGAAAATCGAACCGGCCGGAGGCGAAAAAGCACCGGAATATTCCGACGCCCAACTTCTTCGCTACGCCGCCCAGTCGATTTTTTCCTACGCGGTTGAGGCCGACAGTTTCCGCTACATCTACACGCTGGCCGCGGCCGTCTCCGGCAAAGACAATGTGGAGTTTCTTCCCTACCCCTTCGCCGGAAACTAAAACAACTCCATTCCAAGCCCCATCAAGATCATGCCGCCGAGCAGACCGGCCAAAACAATATGGTGTTTACCGTAGGTCTCGGCCATCGGCAGCAGTTCGTCGAACGTGATATAGATCATCACGCCGGCCACCAGCGCAAACATCATCGCCAGCACCGCCGGCGTTAGAAACGGCAGCAGGATCAGAAAGCCGATCAGCGCCCCCGCCGGCTCGGCCAATCCGGACAGCAGCGATACCGCCAACGCTTTGCGCCGGCTGTTGGTGGCGTAAAATATAGGCACCGCCACCGCGATGCCCTCCGGTATGTTGTGCAGGGCAATCGCAAAAGTCAGCGGCCACGCCACCTCCGGCCCGGAAAGACCGCCGGCAAAAGTCGCCATGCCCTCGGGAAAATTGTGAATGCCGATCGCCAGGGCAAACAGCAATCCGGAGCGCCCCAGCCGACGGCGCTCCTCGGCGTCGGCGGTTCCGGCGCGGTTGAATTCGTCTTCACTGCGGACGTGATGCGGGTTCTCAACTTCCGGAACCAGACGGTCAATCAGTGCGGTCACCAGCATTCCGGCGGCCAGCACCAGAATCGCCACGGTTCCACCGTGCGCAACTCCGTGTTCGCCGGTGAGCATCCGCCTGGCTTCCGGGAACAGTTCGGCCAGCGAAATGAATACCATAACGCCGCCGGAAAGCCCGAGCGCGGCGGAAAGGAACGGCCCCTCCGAGCGCGCACCAGGACGGCTGAAAAAGGCGAAAAGTCCGCCGACGCCGGTTGCCAGCCCCGCTATGGCGG
>JAEWSS010000002.1 GCA_023459755.1 Verrucomicrobiota bacterium
CGCGGCTCCGGAGGCGACCGCGAGCAGCGTCAGCCAGAGCGCCATTCGTTTCATTTGTTTTTTCATTACGGAAAATCCTTGTGTTGCAATGTGTCCGGCGCTTAATATAACACAAAAACCGCGTTTATAAAGCGCCCGGTGCGTTGAAATTGAAAAAACCGGGTGTATTGTGAATGTATGGTAAAAAACAAGGTGAAAGATTTTGTGACCGGCGTGGGCAGCGGCGCGTATGACGAGGTGTCCGGCGCGGTCGATCGGATAGGTTTTATCGGCGACGTGATCTCGGCGGTCGCCGAAGTCATTGTCGCGCCCGGCAAACTGCGCTGGCGCGACGTGCTCTATTATTTGGAACTGTGCGGCCGGAAATCGGTGCCGATTGTTGCGGTTATCTGCTTCCTGATGGGGGCGATCGTGGCGTTTCAGTCCGCCTTTCAGATGCGCAAGTACGGCGCCGAGCTTTATGTGGCCGACCTGCTGGCGTTTTCCCTGCTTAAGGAACTGGGGCCGCTGATGGTGGCGGTGATCGCCACCGGACGCGCCGGGTCGAGCTTTGCCGCCGAAATCGGCACAATGAAGGTTGACGAGGAGTTGAATGCGCTGGAGACCATGGGGATTCGACCGGTGCGGTTTCTGGTGATTCCAAAATTGCTGGCGATGATGGTGTCGCTGCCGCTGCTCACCGTGATCGGCGACGTGGTGGGTATTCTCGGCGGGCTGGCGGTGGCGCAGGTTTATCTCGGCATGCCTGCGGCAACCTATATCGGCCGGACCATCGATGTGCTGACGCCAAGCGTGTTCTGCATGGGCGTGCTGAAAACCGTGTTTTTCGCCATATTCATCACCTTGATCGGCTGTTATTGCGGGTTTGCGGCCGGAACCGATGCACAGGGCGTCGGACGGGCCACGACCAAGGCGGTGGTCAGCGGAATATTCGCGGTTGTGCTTGGCGACGCGATACTTACCATAATCTATATGGGCTGGGGATATTAGGAATATGGAAACGCCGGAAAACGTTATTGAAGTCAGCGGACTTTCCGTCGGCTACGGCGGGCGCGCCATATTGGAAAACATCGATTTTAACGTGAGGCACGGCGAAATATTCGGTATTCTCGGCGGGTCGGGGTGCGGCAAATCGACACTGCTCAAACACCTGATCGGGTTGCACCGTCCGCTGTGCGGAAATATCCGGATTCTGGGGCATGATTTGAATCTTGCCGGATATGGGGAGCGGCGTGAACTGATGCGCCGTTTCGGGGTCACCTATCAGGGAGGGGCGTTGTTCGGGTCGATGACGCTGCTGGAAAACGTGATGCTGCCGCTGGAGGAATTTTCCGTGATGTCGGCGGCGGAGCGGGAGAAAAAAGCGCTTGAAAAACTTGACCTGGTCGGGCTGAGCGACTTTGCGGACTATTCTCCAGCGGAAATCTCCGGCGGAATGACCAAGCGCGCCGGGTTGGCCAGGGCGTTGGCGCTTGATCCGGAGCTGCTTTTTTTTGACGAACCGTCGGCCGGGCTGGACCCGATCACGTCGGCCGGACTGGACAAACTGATTTTGAGTCTGCGCGATCGCAGCGGCGCCGCCATTGTGATGGTGTCGCATGAACTGGAAAGCATTTTCAGTATTGTTGACCGGGTAATTGTGCTGGACCGCGCGGCGCACGGCATCATCGAATCCGGCGATCCGCGCTTTATGCGCGAGCATTCTGAAAATAAATTTGTGCGCGAATTCCTGAACCGCGACGGCATGACGCGCGAACATTATGAATATCACGGGGAAAAGGAGTGATGCGGCAATCATGATTGAAGTGAATAAATTCAAACTCGGACTTTTTGTCATTGCCACCGTGGCGCTGCTGACGGCGGTGGTTTTCATGCTCGGCGTGCGCGAACGGTTTGCGCCCAAGGGGAAGCTGGTGACATTTTTTTCGGAGTCGGTGCAGGGGATCGACATCGGGTCGGCGGTCAAGTACAAGGGGGTTCCGATCGGTCGGGTCAGCGCTATCTTTATCGACACCAAAGACAAAAAAATACGGGTGGATATGGACGTCGATCTGCGGAGCTTCACCGTTTCCAACCAGGGCAACGCAATGATGGGGATGACCGCGTTCAACGACTTTTTCCGCAACGAACGCGCACTCGGGCTGCGCTGCCGCATGGATTACAGCGGACTGACCGGGCTGAAGTACATTGAGTTGGACTATTTTGACGAACCGACGCCCGGCGAAGCAAAACTTGCAATTCCCAAATTCGAGGACATTCCCGGGCGCATGGTCATTCCGTCGATTCCGTCAACGCTGACCGGCATCCTCGGCAAACTCAACCGTTCGCTGGAGGCAATTTCCGCTATTGATTTTGAAGGTATTTCCAACCATCTGGTCAAGAGTCTGGAGGACGTTTCGGGAATTCTCGGCGATGAACGCCTCAAAACTTCTCTGGCGCGGCTCGATACCATTTCCGCCAATCTGGAGAAAGTCAGCAGCGGCATGGCTGAAAGCCTGACCGCGGAAAACGTCAACGCCCTGATGTCCGACCTGAAAAGCACGCTGGCTGAGATAAATCGACTGTCCACCGGACTGGAGCGGCAGGTCGCCGACGCCAAACTCGGAGACACCGGGCAGAGCATTCGCAATTCCGCCCGCGCTTTCGAGGATTTTCAACGCGACGCCGCAATCACCGCCGGAAAACTTAACAATGCATTGGACGTGCTGACCGAACTGGCCGGTTATCTTAACGACGATCCGAGTTCGCTTCTGACCGGAAAGAATCGCCGTCCGCTGGAATAAGGGCGGCGTTTATGACAGGTTCGCGTTGGCAAGCAGAAATTCGCGGAACGGCGTGGTGACGATAATTTCCGGCGGATCGTAGACGTCGAGCAGCTGGATGCAGCCCATGTCCTCAAATACGGCGAACACCCGGTTGAAGTCGTCCCAGGTCTCAATGCCGAAGTCGGCGAGCGGCGAGCGGCGGCCACGGCCGATCACCTTGAGCAGCACCGCGGTGTTGACGGACAAATCGGTCGTCAGCAGGCGGAATATCCGGCGCAGATGATGCCACGCCATATCCATGCCCATTGCCTGAAACAACAGCAGGCGCATGAATTTTGAGGAGTTGTCCGCAAAGCCGTAGGTGTAGGCGCGAATGCCTTCATTGACATGGCGTTCGCGGCGGAATCCGAGCCGGTAGACAAAGGCCAGTGTCAGCACGGCGAGCCCCGCCCACAGCATGTAGCCGATC
>JAEWSS010000003.1 GCA_023459755.1 Verrucomicrobiota bacterium
CGGATGCGCCTATTGTTACGCCACTAAAGACCACGCCGCCGCGCGACGACGATTTGAGCTTGGCGATGTGCGGTGTGAACTCCTCGGCGAGTCCGGCGGCGCGGCGATGCCGGCGCCGGTGGAAAAGACGCAGGAAACACTGTTCTGAAAATAAGGTCTCACCGTTTCGCCGCACACGTTTCAGCGTTTTATCCGGAAAAACGGCGGATGCCGAGCCGGAAACTATTCGTCGATCATTCCGGCGGCCTCTTCGGGCGGCAGTTCGGTAACGGTGCGCAGTTTGCGCTCGATGGCGCGGGTGCGGATACCGGCGTCGTCGATGTCCTTGACGGCGCGTTCGAGATGTTCACGGGTTTTTTCGAGCACCGCGCCGAATTTTCCGAGCTCGGTCTTGACCGCGCCGAGCAGATTCCAAACTTCGCCGGAACGTTTTTCGATGGCCAGCGTCCGGAATCCCATCTGAAGACTGTTGAGGAACGCCATGAGGTTGGCCGGCCCGACGATCGTAATGTGAAAGTCGTGCTGAAGCCGCTCAAAAAGTCCGGGGCGGCGCAGCACTTCGGCGTACAGCCCCTCGGTGGGGACGAACATCACCGCGAAGTCGGTGGTCAAAGGCGGATTGATGTATTTGTTTTTGATGTCTCCGGCACAGCGCAGCACCGACTGTTCAAAGGAGTTTGCGGACTTCTTAAGTTCATCCGGCGACTGGGCGTTGTCATAGGCGTCGAGCAGGCGCTGATAATCCTCCACCGGAAATTTCGAGTCGATCGGCAGCAGCACCGCGGCGGCGTCCGGGTCTTTGCCCGGCATTTTGATGGCGAACTCCACCCGCTCCGACGACCCCGGTTTGACCTGCGCATTAACCACATACTGTTCGGCGGTCAAACTCTGCTCAAGCAGGTTTGCCAGCTGGATTTCACCGAGAGTGCCGCGGGTCTTGACGTTGGTGAGCACCCGTTTGAGGTCGCCGACGCCGGTTGCCAGCGTCTGCATTTCGCCCAGCCCCTTCTGAACCATCTCCAGTCGTTCGCTGATCGACTTGAACGATTCGCGGAACCGTTTTTCCACCGACTCCTGAAGTTTTTCGTCCACGGTCTTGCGCATTTCCTCCAGTTTTCGGCTGTTTTCCTCCTGAAGCCGCTGAAGCTGCACGTCGAGTGTTTCGCGGATGCTTTTGAAGCTGACCGAGATTTCGTTGCGGCCGATCGCCAGATTTTTCGCCAGCTCGCCGCGGTTGTCGGCGAGTTCGCCGCGCAGTGCCTGTTCCTGAAGCCGCAGGGTTTCCGGCAGTGCGCCGATAAGCGCTTTGATTTCGGTCAGCAGTATGGCGTCGCGCTCATTATTTTTAGATTTCGCCACCGCCAGCAGATTGATTATGGACAATATCACCAGCAGTGCCAGCAGAAAAATTACAACAAATGACATAAAAATCTCCCGTGTTCTGAATCTAATCTACTGCCGATCCCGGGCTTTTCAATTGGCAATCGGCAAAATACGCGAAAAAGTTGACGTTCGCACTTGAAAAAATACAAATCAAGACTAAATTAAGGTCTGTTCGATGTTCAGAGCGGGGAAGTAGCTCAATTGGTTAGAGTACCACCCTGTCACGGTGGATGTTGCGGGTTCGATCCCCGTCTTCCTCGCCACTCTTTTCCTCGAACGCCGCTGAAAAAGCGGGGAAGTAGCTCAATTGGTTAGAGTACCACCCTGTCACGGTGGATGTTGCGGGTTCGATCCCCGTCTTCCTCGCCACTTTTTTTTGCTTTTTTTCGGAAAAAATAAAGCGTTGCCAAGCCCTCACCACCGAGGCGGAAACACCGCGTCCGACTCGCTTCGGAACCGACCGGCTACCACGGCGGTTTGTAATAACCGCTCGCCGGCAGATAAGGCTCGCGATAACCGAACCGGAAGGTTTCGCAGATATTGGCGTAAATCCGCACCCAGCGGAATATCTCCTTGTATATCGGAAAAAATGGAACGTAAAGCAGCAAAAAGCGCTCTTCGTCCGCCCGCTCGCTGAAATACAGCGCCACCCCGATCGTCAGCCCGGTCATCAAATTGTAGAGAATATAGCATAAAACCTGAGCAAACAACCAGATTTTCCAGTCCGCCCACAGCATCACCACGGTATAGAACAGATAAATCAGCGGCAGAATATAAATCATAAAAAATTCCTGAATAAGCTCCAGGGCAAAACGCCGGGTTCCGTCCGGAATCGGGTCCATCATGCTTTTATGCTTGTGAAAATAGGTGCGAACCGCCCCCTTGTCCCATCGGATTCGCTGTTTTATCAGGGCGGACAACGACGACGGCGCATGCGTCATGGCAATCGCATAAGCGGAAAAAGCCACATCCCATCCAGAGCGCCGCATTTTCAGCGAAAGATCGGCGTCCTCCGCCAGTTCCGGGTCCCAGCCGCCGAAGGTCGCCAGCGCTTCACGGCGAAACGCACCGAACGCACCGGAAGCCTGAAGCGTCACATGCCGGAAACTGGTCCAACGCTTCCATATTCCAATGGAAATCGCATATTCCATTGCCTGACACACCGTCCAGATCGAATCGTGCAGGTTGGCAACTTTCAGATTTCCGGCCACCACGCCGACTTTGGGATTGTAAAAAGGTCCGATCATCTCCTGAATCATATTCCGATCATAAGTAGTGTCGGCGTCCAGACTGATGATGAACTCACCTTTGGCATGATGCAGAC
>JAEWSS010000004.1 GCA_023459755.1 Verrucomicrobiota bacterium
CTTCTGGCCGCTCGGCCGGAAGAACATGCCCAAACAGTTGCTTAAACTGACCGGAACTTCAACTATGATCGAAGAGACGGTGCTGCGGCTTTTTCCGTTGGTCAGTCCCGACCGGGTGCTGGTCATCACTAATAAAAGCTATGTCGATCAGGTGCGCGACGTGCTGCCGATTCCGCCGGAAAACGTCATCGGTGAACCGGAGGGGCGCAATACCGCACCGTGTGTGGCGCTGGCGGCGGGATTGATCCGGCGACGCGAGAACGGCGGCGACGCCACCATGCTGGTACTGCCGGCCGACCACGCGATCAAGCCGGCCAAGGCGCTTCAGAAGGTGTTTTCCGATGCGGCCGAGGTGGCGCAGACCGGCGCTTTGGTAACGGTGGGAATTGTTCCGACCGAGCCGGCCACCGGCTACGGTTACATTCACTGCGGAAGTGCGATTGATACCGGGCTGGCCACTGGATTTTTCCGGGTGCTCGGGTTTCGCGAAAAGCCAGATATGGTTACGGCCAAACGTTTTATCGCCACCGGAAATTTCAAGTGGAATTCCGGGATGTTCATCTGGCGGGTGGATGCGATCGAGCGTGAATTTCATCGGCAGTCGCCCGGGCTGGCGGCGATGAGCGATCGGATTGCCGCGGCGCCGGAGGCGGAACTTGAGACGGTGATAAAAAATGAATTTCACAAGTGTGAAAAAATATCGATAGACTACGCGGTGATGGAGAACGCCGAGCGCATTGCCGTGGCCGAAAGCAATTTTGAGTGGGACGACCTCGGCAGCTGGTCGAGTATGCGCCGGCAGTTTCCGCCGGACGCCGCCGGGAATATCTGTCGCGGACTGACCGCGGTAAAGGATTGCGCCAACTGCATTGTGATTGCCGACAACGATCAGCTGATCGGTGCGATCGGGCTGAAGGACACGGTGATCGTTCACGCCGGAAACGCCACGATGGTTTGCCCGATATCCGAGGTTCAGAAGGTGCGCGACCTGGTGCATCTGCTGGAAGAGCGTGGACTCGACGATTATTTTTAGCCGTTTGTTTCCGTCGTTTTTCTAATAAAAAAGCGTCCGTCGTTTTCACGGCGGACGCTTTTTTTGCGTTTATCCGCGGAAAAAATTATTTGACGAATCCGACGGCCTGAGTCATCTGGATGCGTTCGGCATCGTTCAGCTTCAAGATTTTGCGCAATGCGTTGTCGTTGTAGGAGCCGACCACTACGGTGCCGAGTCCGGCGGAGGCGCAGAACAGCGAGATATTCTGGCTGGCGCAGCCGGCATGAAACGCGGCGTAGCGTTCATTGTCAATTTTTTTCGAATCGGAAACGAAGACCACCACCGCGGCCGACTTCGCAAACATTCCCGGATTGCCGCCGGCGTTATTGCGTTCGTCGGCGGTCGATATTTCGACCAGTCCGTGTTTCGCGGCGTCATAGCGGAACACGCCGTCGGGGAGCAGGACAAAGATTGCAACATCCTGACGGTTCATCGCCGTAGGCACGGTGTGGCGTCCCTGCTCCGGGCGGTTCATGCCGTAGGCGGCGTAGAGCAGATCGGACAAGGTCTGGGCGTCCAGGGTTTTTCCGGGCAGGAAATCGCGCGAGCTTTTTCGCTCGGTCAGGCACTGCATCAGCGGTTTGCCGCCGGTTTTGTCCGGTGGCGGCAGGGTGGCGCCGGAGAACTGCTCAACCGCCAGACAGCCGAGTGCCGCAACCGCGCCGAGTGCGGCGAAGACAAGTTTGTTTTTCATTTTTTGCACCTCTTCACTTTACGTTTATCGAACCATTATCTGTTCCGGTTTAAGCTCGGTCACCCGGCCGAATGCGGAAAACATTTCCGGATCAAGTGTTGAGCCGACCGCAACAATATCTTCAAACGGTGTGCAGTATTTTTCAAAATATTCACGGATGTCGTCCGGCGACGCGTCTTCGATCATGCCGATGCTTTGTGCGCGGTAGTCGTGCGGCAGCCCCATTTCATCGTAGGTTTCCGCCAGACCGATCAGCTTACTGCCGGCGAAGCGCTCGGTGCGCATGCTTTTCAGCATGCTGTCGCGGCTTTCGCGCATGCGTTCGGGATCAACCGGAAAGCCGAGGAGGTCGATGGCGGTCATTGCGTCGGCGGTTTTGTCACTCTGCGTGGAAATTTTCAGCATGAAAAGCTGTTCGGCCAGCGGCGGCGACGGCGTGCGCAAAACGGCAAACGGATTGTAGCCCAGCGACTTTTTTTCGCGCAGTTCGCGGAAAACCACCGAGTTCATACCGCCGCCGTAATAGTCCTGAAGCCAGGCGCGGCGGCCGAAGGTGGCGGCATCGAAGAGCGGTCCGCGTTTGATAAATGTCAGTTGGGTCTGCTTGACGCCCGGAACTTGACACAGCCACACCCGGCGGCCGTCCGCCGGCGAGTAGAGCAGCTGCGGCGCCGGAGCGTCCGGTTCCGGTTCGACTTTCGGGAGCAGTTGTTCAAGCTGTTCGACCGGAACGTTGCCGTAGAGATATACTTTGAACGGCGAGGACCAGAGGGCGGACAGCGAGGCTTGAATCTGCCCGGGGGTGGTCTGCGCCAGTTCGGACGACGACATTTTGTCAAGATCGGGTGACCGCCGGTCGAACAACGCATAGTTGACCAGCGCGTCGAGCACGTTGCGCGGATTTTCCATGGCGTTGCGGCGAAGTTCGGCGGTGAAATTGGCCTCCCGGTCGATGGTTTCGGCGGTGACTGCCGGTGCGGCAAGTTTGTTGACGGCGAGTTGGACGATCTTGGCGAAATTTTCGGAAAGTCCGGAGATCGTCAGCACGGTGCGCCGGTCTGAAATCAGGCCGACACTGCCGCCGAGCCGGTAAAGTTC
>JAEWSS010000005.1 GCA_023459755.1 Verrucomicrobiota bacterium
GTATTGCGGCGGCGGCGGTGGTTCCGCTGGCGGGAACGCTGTTCAATCTGCTGGGCGTCTATCGGCTGCCAATGTCTTCACAGATACTTTTGTGGGCGATCGGCGCGGCGGCGATTTTACGTCATCACGCCAACATCGCCCGGCTGATGAACGGAACCGAGAACCGGTTTTCCCGCTGAATCGGCGGAACCCGGAACAATTTGTATTTTTCCGCGGCAGGAGTTATATTATTAACTCAGAAAATGGCGGGGTGAACTATCTTGAACGAAAAAACGATCGTCGAACCACATGATTTTTTGTTTGCTACCGCCGTCGGCGACGAACTGCCGCTGGACTGCGGAAGGAAACTTCGCGACGTTACGCTGCGTTACGAAACCTACGGCGAACTCGCTCCGGACAAACGCAACGCCGTGCTGATCTGTCACGCCCTGTCCGGCGACGCCCACGTCTGCGGCTATCATGCGGCGGACGACGCCAAACCCGGCTGGTGGGACGATATGGTCGGCGCCGGCAAGCCGATTGACACCGATAAATATTTTGTCATATGTTCAAACGTTCTTGGCGGCTGTGCCGGATCAACCGGTCCGCGCAGCATTAATCCGGACACCGGAAAGCCTTACAATCTCGATTTTCCCGTGTTGACCATCGCCGACATGGTGCGTGCCCAGCAGCGTCTGGTCCGTCACCTCGGCGTGGAGCGTCTGCTGTGTGTCGTCGGCGGTTCCATGGGGGGCATGCAGGCGCTCCAGTGGGCGATCTCTTTCCCTGAAATGGTGAGGTCGGTGGCCGCCATCGCCACCACCGCGCAGCTTTCGCCGCAGAGCATTGCGTTTGACTGGATCGGTCGCTCGGCGATCATATACGACAGCGATTTCGTCAACGGCAACTATGAATGCGATTTTCCACCCGAACACGGGCTGGCCATCGCCCGGATGCTGGCTCACGTCACCTATTTGAGCGACGAATCCATGTCGCGCAAATTCGGACGCGGCCTGCAGGACGCCGATACCTACGCTTATAAGTTCGACCGCGACTTTGCAGTCGAGAGTTATCTGAAATATCAGGGACGCCGTTTTGTCGAGCGGTTTGACGCCAACAGTTATCTCTATATCACCAAGGCGATCGATTATTTCGATCTGGCGGCGCGGCAGGGCGGGGGAAGTCTTTCGCGGGCGTTCAGCCACACCCAGGCGTCGTTTCTGGTGGTGTCGTTTTCATCCGACTGGCTGTTCCCGACCGCCGAAAGCGAAAAACTGGTCCGCGCACTGTTGAAGAATAATCTTGAAACAAGTTTCTGCGAGATACATTCCGCCTACGGACATGACGCATTTCTGCTCGAATTTGAGAAACTCGGCGTTATGATCGGCGCGTTTCTCGACAACCAGCTTGAGGAGTGGAAAAAATGAAAGCCAGCCGGAAAGCCGCCGAATATGTCACCGGCCGTCCCGATCTGATGGTGATCGCCGACCGCATCGCGCCGCAGTCGCGGGTTCTCGACCTCGGTTGCGGCGACGGTCTGCTGCTGCGTTATCTCAAGGACACCAAGAATATCCGTCCGCTCGGCATTGAGATCGATCAGGATTCGATCATCCGCTGCATTGCGAACGGCATCCCGGTGATCCACGGAGACCTGAACCAGCGGCTCGGCTACATTCAGGACAACAGTTTCGACTGCGTGATCTTGTCCTGTACATTGCAGGAGATGGTATATCCCCACGAACTTTTGTCGGAAATGATGCGGATCGGCGGTCGCGCGGTGGTCGGGGTGATCAACTTCGGCTTCATCGGCACCCGGCTTCAGCTGCTGCTGACCGGACGCATGCCGATCTCAAAAACGTTGCCGCATCAGTGGTATTCCACGCCGAATATTCACCTGGGTACGCTGAGCGACTTCAAGCGGCTCTGCCGTGAACTGGACATCGAGGTGATGGAAACGATTCCGCTGTCGGCGTCCGGACGAACCGAGTCGCTGCCGTCGCTGTGGCCGAATCTGCTGGCGACCAACTGCGTTTTTGTGATCGGTAAAAAAATGGTGGAACCGTCGGTCGGATAATTGCGTTCCGTCCCTCCGGCGGGAAAATTTGTGGTTTTCCATTTTGCCTCTTCGGTGGGGAATTTCATGATTTGCGTTCCGCCCCTCCGGTGGGGACTGTTCCGGCGCCGGTTTTATTTATGCCGCTTCGGCACAACAAGAATGTGCGGACAAACGATCCGGCATCGACGCATAATTCAATACATCACATCCGAATAAAAAAGCCGCGCCGTTTTATAAAAAACGATCACGCGGCCTGTTGACCAAACCGGTGGAATCGTGCGAGCACGCCTGTTCCACCGGTTGATCGAAAACGTCCGTTCAGCTTATTTCATTTTGTCCCAAACGGCCTTGCTGACGAAAGCGGTCAATGGACGTCCGTCCTTGGTTTTAGCCTTGAACGCATAACGAGTGGTGCCGGCGGCATCATAGGTGACCTTTTCGGTAACATCGGCTTCGACCTTGCTCTTGGTCTTCACATCGTAGAACGAGTGTTTCATTCGGAACCTCCCAGTTGGTTAGTAGTTGGAACTCCTGACGAGGATAAATATTGCGGGGCTATCGGGTTTTTTCAAGCGATTTTTTTATAAAAATTAAAAAAAAAGTCAAAAAAGTTGATTTTAGCTCATAAAAACCGCTCGAAGCGCATATTCATCAAATTGTTTCATAAATAAAAAGGGGGTTATCCGCATTGCGGCGCTTGAAAAAAAATATTGTCGCGTTAGATTATAAATCTGCGCAACGCATGCGCGGAGGCGTAATGAATCGAATCGGACGGCGGCCGCGGGAGGGGTTCCCGGCGGAACCGGACCGTCCGAAAACCAAAAAAAGGTGAGGTTTCGGAAAAAATTCCGGAACGGAACAAAAAAAGAATCAACATGGTAAAAGAACAAGCCAAACAAGCGGCCAACTCCACCAACTTTGTGGATCTGGACAACATGCCCTCGATGGAACAGCTCCTCGGCGGCGAATCGGTCAAGCGGGAATTCGCGGTCAACAGCATCATCAGCGGCAAAGTTGTTGAAAAGCGCGCCGACAGCGCGTTGATCGACATCGGCTACAAGGCGGAAGGCCTGGTTCCGGCCGCCGAATTCGGCGCGAAATGGGAAGATCTCAAAGTCGGTGATGACGTTGACGTCTACCTTGAAGAGGTCGAGAACGAGAATTCCATGCCCGGCATCAGCGTCCAGAAGGCCGCCAGCATCAAGGCTTGGAACCGCATCACCGACGAGTGCGGCGAAGGCAGCGTGGTCAAAGGACTTATGCGTCACCGCGTCAAGGGCGGCATCATCGTCGACATCGACGGTGTCGAGGCGTTCCTGCCCGGTTCCCAGATCGATATCGGCTCGGTTCGCAACATGGATGACTATATCGGCAAGGAATTCGACGTCAAGATCCTCAAGATCAACACCGAACGCCGCAATATCGTGGTTTCCCGCCGCGATCTGCTCGAAGAGTCGCTTCGGGCGCGCCGCAGCGAATTGCTGTCCGCCATGCAGGTCGGCCAGCTGCGCAAGGGCTTCATCAAGAACATCACCGACTTCGGCGCCTTCATCGACCTCGGCGGAGTGGACGGTCTGCTGCACATCACCGACATGTCCTGGGGCCGCATCGCCCATCCGTCCGAACTCTTTGAAGTCAATCAGGAAGTCGAAGTCGTCATTCTCGACATCGACATGCAGAAAGAGCGCGTGAGCCTCGGCTACAAGCAGAAGAGCGCGAATCCGTGGGAAAATGTCGAAGGCAAATATCCGGTCGGCAGCCGTGTTTCCGGCCGCGTGGTCAACATCATGCCCTATGGCGCGTTCGTCGAAATCGAGGACGGCGTCGAGGGTTTGATCCACGTCTCCGAAATGAGCTGGACCAAGCGCATCACCAAGGCCGGCGAAGTCGTCCGCGTTGGCGAGAACGTCGAAGCCGTGGTGCTTGACATCGACAAGGACAGCAAGAAAATCTCCCTCGGCCTCCGTCAGAAGGAGCGCAATCCGTGGGAAGTTCTGGCCGAGAAGTATCCGGTCGGCAGCCGCATCAAGGGCAAGGTCCGCAACATGACCAGCTACGGCGCGTTCGTCGAGATCGAAAACGACATCGACGGCATGATCCACGTCTCCGATATGTCCTGGACCCGCAAGATCAATAATCCGAGCGAAGTGCTGAAACCCGGCGACGAGGTCGAGGCCGTGATTCTGGACATCAACCCCGAACAGCAGCGCATCAGCCTCGGCCTGAAGCAGACCGAAGATGATCCGTGGTCGAATATCGACAAGCTGTACAGCGTTGGCGAACTGGTCAAGGGCAAGATCACCAAGATCACCGCTTTCGGCGCTTTTGTGGAACTTTCCCACAAGATCGACGGACTTATCCACATCTCCCAGATCAGCAAGGATCACGTTGACAAGGTCAAGGACGTCCTGAAGGTCGGGGACGAAGTCGAAGCCCGCGTGATCAAGATGGACAACGACGAACGCCGCATCGGTCTTTCCCTCAAGGCCGCCAACGAGCATTACTCCGACGAGGAGCTCAAGGCCGCCGAAGAGGAATACACCGCGGCGCTGAAACCCGGCGAAGAGATGGTCGGCATGAGCGACGCCTTCGAAGGGCTGAACTTCGATCAGAAGTAATCGCCGTTTTTCGGAACGGAATGTAAAACGGTCGGAATCAATTTGATTTCGGCCGTTTTTTTTCAATTTTCCGGATGTTCGATTGTTGAATCGTCGGGCGTTCCGGGTATGAAAATTTTTCAGGAGGAGGGGCTGCCGATGTCGTTGCTGATGGTGGTCGCGCTGTCGTGTCTGGCCGGTATCTGTTTTGCCGGTATCGGAATTTCCTATAAAGCGGGTGAATCGTTGAATATCCGGCCGATGCAGAGTTTCTGCTTTGCGTCGGCATTCGGCTGTCTGTTTTTCATTTTGTGCGGCTGGAACACGTTTGGCGAAGCGCCGTGGTATTTTTTCGCGGCGGCGTTTGGC
>JAEWSS010000006.1 GCA_023459755.1 Verrucomicrobiota bacterium
GTGGTGCTCAAAGAACAAAGCACAAAAACCAGCGCGGAGGGCGTGTTTGCCGCCGGCGACTGTTCCGACCCGCGCTACCGGCAGGCCATCACCGCCGCCGGATCGGGCGCAAAGGCCGCGATCGACGCGGAAAGCTACCTCTCCACGCTTTGAGCCGTTTTTGCAAGTTCGGTTGTAAATCTCTCCCGATTGATTCCCAAAATCAGCCGGGGGAGATTTTTATACCAGAAAGAATGGGTGCCGAACCGGCGCATTTCCTCAACCGCCGCCGCACTTGAATAATCCTGAAACACCACGCGGTAGGCCGCAACCACCGCGCCGGTGCGGTCGGCGCCGTGCAGACAATGAATCAACAGCGGTTTCGGAGCGTCGCGGACAATGGTCAACGCCGCAACAAGATCGGCTTCGGTCATCTCTCCGGCGTTAAGCCGCAGACGATACTCCGTCAGCGGCAGTCCGGCCAGCAACCCGGCGTCGCCGTGATAATAACGCAGATTCAACACACTTTTAAATCCGGCGGCGGCCAGCCGTTCAAAGTCGGCGCGGGTCGGCTGACCGGAGCGGTAAATCCCCGCTTCGGCATCAACCGCGAACGCCGGAAGCGCATTCTCCACTCCGCCGGTCGCAGCGGTTCCGGCGGTCTGCCGGGCAACATCCGCCGCAGTTCCGCCGCCGCCGCAACCGGAAAACACAAACAGCGCAACGGTCGCCGCCGCAAACAACGGCGACCGCGACCATGTTCGCAACCCGTTCACTTCACCAGCACAAGGACATAGGCCGCACCGTAATTGCCGGCGTTTTTGGCGAACGTCCAATCCGGATTGCCGTCGGGATTGTTGCCGATGCCGATGTCGCTGCCGGAACCGTTGGTCCAGGCGTTGAAGGCGAACACGGTCTGCCCGGCCGCAAAGTTGTGAATCTGATACGAGCCGTAGCCGGCGCCCTCCGCCGGACTGTCACCGAAGTCAAACACCGTGTCCGACGCGCCGGGAACGGCCAATTTGTTCGGCGGCGTATAGTTCCCGGGGAAAAACTCCAGATTGAACCCGTCGGCAAACGTACCGGCGGTCACGCCGGGAACGTTGGAGGCGACGGTGACGTTTTTCACCTCGCCGATATAAGAACTCCGACTTCCGGCAGTCGGCAGACCGATACCGGCGACATCGTCGGCATAGGCGTCCATCTCAACGGCCACAAACGCGCCGTCGCCGCCGGCCTTCGGCAGCAGATGGGCGAAGACCGCCACCCGGCTGAACGGCTTCTCGGGAACGGCGGAATATTCATAATTGGCCGTCTGATCGGCGGTGTTTATAAGTCCGTTGACCGGAGAAAACCGGTAGACCAGCTGGTAGTCCGCCAGCTGCGGCGCCAGACGGTCAACCATGCCGCGCGGCGGCACTTTGCCGCAGCGGAACGAGCCGAGCGGCAGTTTGGTTGCAGCATCGCGCATCGAAGCCACGGCGGTCTTGTTCCAGCCGTAACGGGCGGCAACCGGACGGGAAACCGCCGGGGCGCTCAGCTCGATTTCGGAACCGCTGGCGCCGTACTCGACCACGGCTGGAACCCAGCGTCCGGCGGCGTCGGCGATTTCGAACATCGCGGTTCCGCCGGAGACGGGTTCAAGTTTTTCCGTGAAGTAAAGCATCGCCCTGCCGTTTTTAAACTCGGCGCGACCGAGGCGCGGCGAATCAACGCTGCCGACCGCAATGCCATAAGTGTACTTCAACGCCTTGTCCGCCAGACGACGGCCGACCGGACGCTTGTCCTTGGGATGAATGTCGTTCACGCTGTCGGTGTCATTGATCTCCACCATCTCCACGCCGTCGGCGCGGCTGGCGAATTTCGCCTGACATTCCCACATCTTCGGCAGAACGTCCGGCTCGGACTGACTGTTGAACGGCGCCAGCTGAACAAAATAAAACGGCAGTTTGTCGCCGCTTTTGAACGCTCTCCGCCAGCCGGAAACCCAAAGTTTCATCAAGTCGCCGTAGACCGCCGCGTCCCACAAGTTCGCCTCCCCCTGATACCAGAGCACGCCGGCGATGGTGTACGGCGCCAATGGCGCGACCATGCCGTTCCAGATCACCGACGGGTCACCCAGCCCGACCTCGGCGGCCAGCTGCCACGGATATTTTGGCGGTGCTTCGATCGGCTCAAGATTTTTTGCCGCCTTCAGCGCTTTTTTGCTCCAGACCTTGTGATCTTCAATATAATTTTCCAGCAGTTGATGCTGGAATTTTCCGCCTTCACGCGCCAGCAGCAGTTCTTTTTTGGCGGTCCAGCGGTCGTCGTCGGAACGCAGAAACGCTTCCGGGGTGATCCAAGGCTCAATCCGGGTGCCGGACCAGCTTGCGTTTATCACGCCAACCGGAACGTTCAACACCTCGCGGAGCCGCTTGGCGGTAAAATATCCGACCGCCGAAAATCCGGCCAGCGACTTTTCATCGCAGTTTTGCCAGACCGCATTGAACTCCCGCTCCGGCCTCGCCGCCGACACCTGCGGAATGTTGAGCAGACGCAGATCGGCGTCGGCACAGTTTTTCAGGACATCTTTGCCGTCGGTGTTAAGCTCGACCGTCCACCACATGTTGCTCTGCCCCGAGCAAAGCCAGACCTCGCCGACCATCACGTTTTCGGCCTTGACCGCATTGTCTTTACCGGTCACGGTCAGAGTATATGGTCCGCCGGCCTCCATCGCCGGGAGCGTGACCATAAAACTTCCCGATTTACCGGCGGTCGTCTCCGCCGTCGCTCCGTTGAACTCCACCTTCACTTTTTCGCCGGAATCGGCCAGGCCGAACACCGCGACCGGCTTGCGCCGCTGAAGCACCGCGTTGTCACTGAACAATCCGTTCAACTTAACTTCGGCGGAAACCGAAAACACCGCCGCCATCATAACCGTCAAAAATAGCTTTTTCACCGCGTTCCTTTCTCTTTTTGCACTTACTTTAGCCCCGGACAGTTGAAAAATCCACAATCGAGGCTAATTTATTTTGTAAATAGCAACCAACATCATTACAACAAGGTGCAAAAATGAGTATTGATTCGATTATCGCACGCTATGAAGACGAACTGGTCAATTCAGTCCTCCCGTTCTGGGAAAAGAATTGCGAAGACAAGGAATTCGGCGGCTACTTCACCATGCTCGACCGCGACGGCTCGGTCTACGACACCGCCAAGTACATGTGGATGCAGTGGCGCATTGTCTACATGTTCGCCACTTTCTACAACTCGCAGTACCGCAAGGACAACTACCTCGCCATCGCCAAACAGGGCTACGACTTCCTGACCAAACACGGCCGCCTTGACGACGGAAGCTACTACTTCCAGCTCAACCGCAAGGGCGAACCCGCCATGGCGCCATACAGCATCTTCTCCGACTGCTTCGCCGCCATGGGCGCCGCCGCCATGTACGAAGCCACCAAGGAGGAAAAATACCGGCTTGAGGCCGAGTCGGCCATGAACAGCTACATCCGGCGCATTCCGAGTCCGAAGGGTAAATACGAAAAGTGCCTGCCCGGCAAGGGTTCGCGGCTGAGCCTCGGCAACTATATGATTCTGGCCAACCTCGGCGCGGTGATGAAGCAGAGCCTCGCCTCCGACAAGTATGAAAAAGACACCGCCGCCGCCGTCGACAAGGTGGTGAAGATGTTCTGGAACCCCGAATACAAGGTGCTCTGCGAAAACGTCAACACCGACGGCACTTTCGATTACGACTCCTGCGAAGGCCGCTTCGTCAATCCCGGTCACGGCCTCGAAACCATGTGGTTCATCATGCAGTACGCCGAACGCACCGGACGCAAAGATCTGCTCGACATCGCGTTCAAGTATGTTGACGGCATCTTCAATTTCGGCTGGGACAAGGAATTCGGCGGCATCTACTATTTCATGGACCTCCTCGGCAAACCGCACATGGAACTCCAGTGGGACATGAAACTCTGGTGGCCGCACAACGAAGCGCTTATCGCCATGCTTTACGCCTATCGGCTGTCCGGCGACGAAAAATACTGGAAATACTTTGAAAAGGTCGACGAATGGACCTGGAAGCGTTTCCCGGATCGCAAATACGGCGAATGGTTCGGCTACCTGAACCGTCGCGGCGAGCCGACCCACATGCTCAAGGGCGGCAAGTGGAAGACCTTCTTCCACGTTCCGCGCTGTCTGTTCTTCTGCCTCGGCCAGCTCCGCGAGATCAAGGCCGCCGGTCTGAAGAAGTAGTTCAAAATGCCAAAGCGGTTCCGCGCCTTCCGACGCGGAACCGCTTTTTCACTATGAAAAATGACGCTGCTCCGCTGCCCGGGTGAACGGCATTTTCCATTTTATCCGAAAGCTATTTGCGCGAATAATCACAAACAAATATAAAACCGCCCAAATTAGCTATTTGCGCGAATAATCACGAACAAATATAAAACCGCCCAAATTAGCTATTTGCGCGAATAATCACAAACATCAGGTTGCGGACGATGAAAGAACTGATTTATACCGGAAGCAGTATGCTCGGCGTCTTTGCGCCGGGCGATGTGCTGCTGGCCGAGCCGGTTTGTTTTTCCGAGGCGGCGCCGGGCGACATCGTGGTGTTTACCGCGCCGCTGGGGCCGGAAAAGCAGCTGGTGCATCGCGTAACTTCCGCGTCCGGCGGCGTGATCCGCACCCACGGCGACAACAATCTGCGTCCCGATCCGGTGGCGCTGAATCATGAAACAAAACTGCTGAAAATCATCGGCTGCAAACGTGGAAACCGCAGAATCAAAGTAACTTCCGGCAAGGAAGGATTATCGGAATTCAAACGCAATCAGCGCCGCGTCCACCGTCTGCATACGCTGGCGGTTCTGCTGCGCCCCCTTGCCGCGCTGGCTCCGCTGCGTTTTTTGGCACCAGCGAAAGATGAGCTTGAACCGCGAAATTTTCTCCGCGGCGGCACTCCGGTGAAGTCGGCGCTTTTCCACCACGGCAAACAGGTGGCGGTCTACGATTTTCAACGCCGGGTCTGGCGACCGCTGGGGCGCTGGAAACTTTTTTTCAGCGCTAAGTCGCTTAACTCTTTTTCTCCGGCTCCGCCAGCAGACGGCGAACCTCGTCCAGATCGGGACTAGGCGGCGGCATTTCGATATTCATCGCCTCCATCGTCCGACGAATGATTGACGACACCGCGAGATCGCGAAACCATTTTTTGTCCGCCGGAATCACATACCACGGCGCCTCCGGCGTGCCGCAGTGCTCCAGCACCTCCTCGTAGGCCTGACGATAATTGTTCCAATATTGCCGTTCGTTGAAATCCGCCAGCGAAATCTTCCACTGGCGCGCGGGATCGTCCACCCGCTTTTTCAACCGTTCAAGCTGCTCTTCCGGGCTGATGTGCAGAAAAATTTTGACAATTGTTGTATCCGCCTCGGCGATCAGAAAATTTTCGAATGAATTAATGTACTCGAATCTGCGGCGGCAGCGCCCGGCCGACACCGCGCCGTGCACCCTGGTGACCAGCACGTCCTCATAATGCGACCGGTTGAAGATCACCACTTCTCCGCGACGCGGCGCCGCCAAGTGACAGCGCCACAAAAAATCGTGCGCCGCCTCCACCTCCGACGGGACCTTGAACGACACCACCCGGCATCCCTGCGGATTCAACGGCGCAAACACATGCCGCACCACGCCGTCCTTGCCGCCGGCGTCCATTCCCTGAAGCACCACCAGCAGACTTCGCCGGTTTTCAGCGTAAAGCCGGTACTGCAGCGCGGTTATCACCGCAATATTTTCCGCCAGAAGCGCCGCGGCAGTTTTTTTGTCGGCGCCCGGAGCCGCCGCCGGATCGCGGTCAGCCAGCCTTACCTGATCTCCCGGCGGCACCATAAACAATTTTTCATAATCCATTCCACGCCTCCTTGTGTTGCCCGAACTAAGGTAATATAGACCGTTATTCGGCACGAAGCAAACCAAAAGCCGCCGTCCGCCCGTCAACCGCTTCCCACGCCGCATTTGACACCGGCTGGCGCCTGAGGGTAAAAAGACCGTAATTCACTGATTTTCAATAAAAAGCGAAAAACACAACCGCTTTTCTGTTGAAAAATATTGAAAACGGTGTATTTTAAATATTCCAACCATACACAGAAAGCATTTTATGACAGAATTAGCGGAATTCCGCGCCCTTGGCATCGCAGAAAACATCCTGACCGCTTTGGCGGCAAAGGGATTTGAGACCCCGTCAGAAGTCCAGAAACTGGCTATCCCGTTGCTGCTCAACGGAGAAAAAGACATTGTCGCCCAGGCCAGAACCGGCACCGGCAAAACCGCGGCGTTCGGTGTGCCGATCATCCAGATCCTCGGCGAACCCGACCGGTATCCGCGCGCACTGGTGCTGACCCCCACCCGCGAACTCGCACTCCAGGTCTGCACCGAACTCGAGTCGCTTCAAGGCGAAAACCTGTTGAAGATCGTCCCCGTATTCGGCGGCCAGTCGATAATGCTTCAGCTGGGCAAGATCCGCCACGGCGCCGACGTGATCGTAGGCACCCCCGGCCGCGTCATGGACCTTATCCGCCGCAATGAACTGAAACTCGACTCGCTCGACTTCGCCGTTCTCGACGAAGCCGATGAAATGCTCGATATGGGCTTTGTCGATGATATTCGTGAAATTCTCGCGGTAACCAATCCGGACAAGCGGATGCTGATGTTCTCCGCCACCATGCCGGAACCGATCATGGCCATCGCCAAAGAGTTTATGCGCGACTGCGAAATTGTCCGCTGCACTCCCGGTCAGCTTCCGGTGGCGTTGACCGAGCAGCGCTACTATTCCGTCCGGCGCGAAGACAAACTTGAAGCTCTGGCCCGCGTGATCGACCTCAATCCGGAATTCTACGGCATCGTCTTCTGCCGCACCAAAAACGACGTGGACGAACTTTACGAACAGCTTTCCGGCCGCAAATACCGGGTTGAACCGCTGCACGGCGACATTCCACAGCCCCAGCGTCTGCGCACCATCGACCGCTTCCGCCAGCGGCGTTTCAATATTCTGCTCGCCACCGACGTGGCCGCCCGCGGCATCGACGTGGCCGACCTCACCACCGTGGTAAACTATTCCATTCCGCAGACCACCGAGGCCTATGTCCACCGGATCGGCCGCACCGGACGCGCCGGCAAAAAGGGACTGGCCGTCACCTTTGTCACCCCGGCCGAGCAGCGCCGCATCGCCATCATCATGCGTGAAGCCAAGTGCGAAATCGAACGCGCCACACTCCCGTGCGGCGAAGACGTGGTGCGCCAAAAACTGGCCGACCTCAAAGAAAAAATCGACTCGGTGTCGCCGGACGACACTCTCGCCGCCGCCGCCGAACTGCTGAACGGTCATCAGC
>JAEWSS010000007.1 GCA_023459755.1 Verrucomicrobiota bacterium
AACTCGACGGCGCTGACCCGCGCCGGAAGCGTGGAAGCCCTGGCTCGCAGCGCCACCGAACGGGCGATCGCCGCCATGAGCTATATTATGAACGACGCATGGTACAACCCGGCGCTCCGCAGTACGGCCGGATACGAGGCTCCAAAGGTGTCCGACATGCGCGACTTCAACCGGGTCGTCAGCATGACGGCGTCCGGCAGCAACCCGTCTCAGACCGACGGCTCCAGCTCCGATGACGGCGGGTCGGCCGCCGACGCCCTCGCCTACAAGGTCGGCAATACCGACATCTATAAATACGACAGCGCCAAAGGCATGGACGATCCGCGCTGGATCTATGTGCGCGATGACAAAAATCAGGCGATCGTCGGTCGTTACGCCTACGCGGCAATCCCGAACTTCACCCCCAAAATCAATATCAATGACGCATGGGGAACCACCACCGATCCCCGCCGCGGCAAAAGCATTCAGGACATTGATCTGCTGCAAGTTCTGCTCGGCTCCGACGGTGACTTTTCCGGCGGCAGCGGCAATCTGCGCACCTTCCGCGAAGGATTCGGCCGGATGCTCAGTGAAAATTCCAGTATTAAGGAGGAGGATGCCCGGCTCTACACCATGGTCGGCAACGCCACCGCCACCGATGCCAACGAATTTTACTGGAAAGACGTCAATGGCGACGGTATGGTTCAAGTCGATGAAGTATTCCGTCGGCTCGATCTCAACCGACTGACGACCGTCAGCAATGAAAGCGACCCGACGCTTCGGGTCGACTACCTCCGCAAGGGCTATAAAGCCGGTTCGACGGCGCCGACCAACCTCGACGCCAACGAGCACGCCCGCTATTTCGACGACAACGGCAAAGTGGTCGGCAACAACACCGACGTGCCGCTGAATCCGTTCTTTGATAAATTCAAAAACGCTTCCGGGGATGACAAAGGAACTTTTGACACGGTTGAAGACCTTAGGAACCAGATCGCGGCCAACATAATTGACTTTGTCGGCAAAAGCCCGTTCGGCGACAACACCGCCGACGTTACCAGCGATGTCAATCCGTCCGAATGGAGCAACCTCAAGCGCCCGAAATACACCGGCAACAAGAAAACCTACTACATCAACGAAGTCGCGTGTTTTCTCACGCTGAACATTGATGTAGCGCAGCACTCATCGTCAGCAACCGTGACAATGGACGGAGAAATCTCGCCGTGGGGAGAGATCGTAAATATTTACAGCACTGACGAGCGCGACTACCGGATGACCGTATACGGCAGCGTAAAACTTAACGGCACCCTCAGCTCCGCCGGTGAAAGCAAGGACGTGAATATCGACAAAAACTATACATCAGAGTTTAAAATCTTCGCCGCCCCCGAAGACGGACCGTTGAAAAACGACGACGGAACGGACATCACGGAGTCCGACGGCTACTTTGTCGGCGCGGCGATAAAAAGCTATGACGGCGCCAAGGCAGACTGGGGATCTCCGGAAAAACTGGATAAAATCGAATTCTCCTATTCGCTTATTCCAGGCACGAGCGCCGCTCCGGCCAAGCTGAAAATCGACAATCTCGAAATCAAAATCGAATCCGTCATCCTGGCTCCTGATGACGACCCCGAGCATCCGGTCGACTTCGCCTATATAGATGACAAATTCAGCGAAAACGACATCGAAGAGGTTCCCGATTTCACCAATGAGGGCTACTCCTTTTCCATGGCCTATCTCGGATCGTTCGAGGTGGAGGACCCCCGGCAGAACCTGAATCCCGGCGACTGGAAGAGCAAGGCCAGCGGCGACAAAATGGCCAGTTCCGCCACCGGGAAAAAACTGCTGGCGCGCCCCAATACCCATTGGAAGGGATCTGATAATTATATGTTCAAGCACCTTTCGCTCGGCAGCCAGAACCACCCCGCCTACGTCCACGCAAGCGAGATCCAGCAAGACTTGAACAACCGCGATAACGGAGACCCGGAATCGTCCAACTTTGTTAGAGCATACTCCACCAACTTCATCAAGGAGAACAAACAAATCGAGTCGCTGTGGGAGCTCGGCGCCATTCACCGCGGCATCAAGTGGCAGACCATCAACCTGAAAAAAGGCGACCTCAATCCGACCACCTGCAAATACAGCGACGGCGACGCCGAACTGCTGGATATGGTCTATGTCTCCAGCGGCACAAACTCTTCAAAATTCGACATCAACGCCCGCAACATGCAGTCGCCCAAACTCAGCGCTCAGGACAACAAAAAGTCGTGGGACGCACTGTTGAAAAACATCCTCATTTCCCAGGACTACAATAATCTCGACGCCGGTTCCACCGCTTCACTGACCAACTCGGATATCGGCAATTTCGGCGCCGACGGCTATGTCGCCGGACGTTCGGCCATCGCCGAGGAATTGAGCAAGGCAATGGCCAGCTACAATACCGACGCCGAACAGGAGTCGATCTTCGGACGGATCGCCAACATCATTGAGGCGCGCAATAATTTCCCGACCCAGGTTCAACTGATCGTGGCCGCCCAGACCATCGACGACGTCGGCGGAATTGATTCCGACGGCAATGGCGTCGGCGTGTCCGTCAGCGCACCGGACGCCAACGGCGACGTCGTCACCAAGACCGACTGCAAAATCGGCGTGTTCGACGAAAAGGACAATGTGGTGTTTGACAAAATCACCGCCACCACAAAAATGCTGGTCACCCTTCAGCGCCGCATCGAAGACGGCGGCAAACTGGTTGTCACCGACGTGGAATATATAGATTAGGGTTGACATTCCTTAAACGCTGTGATATATTATAAATCGCAACCGTTGAAAGGAGATGAGTCATCATGGTAGGAAAAGGCAGTGCCAGACGCCCCGGCGACGAGAAACGCTACCGGGATAACTGGGAAAAGATTTTCGGCAAAAAGAAGTAAGCCGAACCATAAAAACGCGAGCCGGCTGTCGCGCACGAAACGTCATAACGTTTCCGCCGACGCCGGTTATGCGTAAAGCAAGGTAATTATCATGGAAAAAATCAGCTACGCAAAACCGATGATCTTCGACTTCGAAGGATGGGACGCCATGTTCGCCCAGGGCGGCAGTTTCGCGCCGCCGGACCCCGGCTGTTTCCTTCCCGGACTTGAGGACAACTGCTCCGAATCCGGCGTTATCGAAGGCTAAAAGTGCTTCCGCACCCCCTGTCGGCTCCGGCCAAGGTGTATGTGGATATAACGGCGCGCTGCAATCTGCGATGCCGGTATTGTTATCATTTTGACAGCCCGGCCGCCGTTCCCGACGAAATATCTGCCGCGGAATGGCTTCTTTTTCTCCGCGAAATGGCGTCATGCGGCGTTATGAACGTCAACATTTCCGGCGGAGAACCGTTGATCAGAACCGACATTCTGCAAATTCTCGAAGGTTTCCGTCACGCCGGAATGCGCTTTGACCTGGTTTCCAACGGCAGTCTGCTGACCGCCGAACATGCGGAATTCATCGCAAAACTCAATCGCTGCAACTTTGTTCAACTGTCGTTTGACGGCCCCGAAAAAACACACGACGCGGCACGCGGCAAAGGCGCGTTCTCCGGCGCAGTGCGGGCGATCGAGCTGCTTCGCCGTTACAAGATTCCGGTTCGTCTGCGCGACACCATCGGCAAACACAATCTCGGCCGCCTGGCGGAAACCGCAAAAATAGTTTTCGAAGAACTGAAACTTCCGGCACTCACCACAAACTGCGTGTCCATCGAAAATCTGTGCGGCAAAAATCCGGCCGGTCTGGAGTTGTCCATTGCCGACCTTTTTTCAAGCATCGATGAGCATTTGACCGTTGCGGCGCGTTATCCTAACCATTTATTCGGCGGCACCGGTCCACTGGGAATTTTCTTGCGCTGGCACAACCTTTACCGGCAAAAACAGGAAAACCGCCGCGTCGCCTACTCCGGATGTCTGGCCGGATGCGGCGCGTCGTTCAAGCAAATGGGGGTGCGCGCGGACGGCGAGATGGTCCCGTGCGTCCAGCTTCCGGCGATCGAACTGGGCCGGATCAACCAGACCGCATTATTAAACGCGTGGCGGTCGCCCGAAATGGAACGTCTGCGCAATCGCCGAACCGTCCAGCTTCAAGCGTTCGATCAGTGCCGGGAATGTCCGTATCGGGATTTCTGCGTCGGCGGCTGTCCGGCGTACAGCGCGTTCGACGCCGCCGACTCCAGCCGCCGGGTCTGCCGGTTCTGTCTGCGCGAAGCCGAGGAGTTCGCCGGACGCGACAGCCTCGCCGCCATGTTCGACGCTTTCGACCGCAACACCGTCAACCGTCAATAATCTGGCGAGCTTGATGCGAACCATTTAAGGCGAGTTTGATAAGGCAGGATGCGAGAAGGAAAAACCTTTTGAGGAAAGGTTCTTTCCTTCTCGCGCTCTTCCTTTTCCAAACCTTTTCGTGTAAGTATTTTCCCAATTGGCTTGCCATTTGGAAAAATACGAGCCTGAAAT
>JAEWSS010000008.1 GCA_023459755.1 Verrucomicrobiota bacterium
GTCGCGAAAACCGTAGGCTTGCTTTATGAGCCATCGGATTTTATTATTGAATCCTTCCATTTTTGTATTGCTGATATGCCGAAACGTCCAGAAACTGATAATCCCGTCAAGTTTATCCCGAATCGTCCTTGCCATGGTTTTCAATTCCGGAATATTGGTTTCTTCTGCGAGTTTACACCAGCGATGAAATGCAATACTGGCGTGCTAAGATTGCACCGCATTCAACGTCTTCTTATATGGTCGGCATAACGATAATCAAAAAAATCATCAGACACAAGGGAAACTTAAAAATGAAATCACTTGTTTTCGGAATAATCGGCATGGGATGGGGCACCGCAATCTGGATCGCTCCCTTGCTTCAAAAAAACGAAACGACATCCGGCGCCTACGAAACCGGACAAAATTGCGGAATGGTCTTCGGCGGCATACTGTTTGTCGCCGGTCTGTTGGCGGTCATACGCTATTTCAGGACGCGATGACATAAAACAAACCACTATCCGGAAAAATCAACGGCGCCGCGCAGTCAACCAACGCCAACCGATTCCGCGACGCCTGGTTTGCTTTTTTTACAAACAGTGCTATAGTATTTAGTTACGCATTGAAAAGAGACGTTCGCCATAATTGTGGAATTATGGCGGTATCAGCCGCCGGGACTCCGACGTCTGATACCGCGATTCCGCGAGAGTGCGGCGTTTCTTTTCAGCCAACCGAAAAGCCAAAATAAAAGGAAAATCAAATGGCTGAACACAAAATCGTCATCAATCTCGACGAAAAACGCACCATGGAAATCTCCACCGGCAAAGTCGCCGGCCTCGCCAACGGCTCCTGCCTGGTCCGCATGAACGACACCATCGTTCTGGTCGCCGCCTGCTCCGGCCCCGCCCGCGAAGACGCCGACTTCTTCCCGCTTCAGGTGGACTACCGCGAAAAGTACAGCGCCGCCGGCAAATTCCCCGGCGGTTACATCAAACGCGAAGGACGCCCCTCAACCCGCGAAATTCTGACCTGCCGCGTCACCGACCGTCCGCTGCGCCCCCTTTTCCCGGAAGGATTCTACGATGAAGTCCAAATCCAGTCGCTCCTGCTCTCCGCCGAAGGCGAAACCGAGCCGGACGTGCTGGTCATCCTCGGCGCGTCGGTTGCCCTCACGCTGAGCGACCTGCCGTTCCAGGGACCGATCGGCGCGGTGCGGGTCGGCAAAATCAACGGCCAGTACATTGCCAACCCCTCCAACGCCCAGATGCGCGAAAGCACCATCGATCTGATCTACGCCGGTTCGCCGGACAAGGTCATCATGATCGAAGGTTCCGCCGAATTCTGCTCCGAACAGGAGATGAAGGAAGCAATGTATTTCGCCAACGAGATCGTGAAAATTCAGGTTGCCGCGCAGCTTGAGCTTCAGAAGGTCGCCGGCAAAACCAAGAAGACGCCGAAACTTTATCTGGTTCCCCCGGAACTCGACAAAAAACTCATCGAATTCTGCACCGGACGGATCGAGGATATGTGCCTTATCCCCGGCAAGACCGACCGGCTCGAAGCACTCAATGCACTTCAGGACGAAGTCACCGAATTTCTTACTCCTGAATTCGGAGAAATCAAGAACTTCAAGATTGAAATCCGCAAGGGCTTCGACAATCTGGTTCGCACCTGCACCCGCCGCGCGATTCTCGAAAAGCACTATCGGCCGGATGGTCGCGGCATCGAAGACATTCGTCCGCTTTCGGCGGAAGTCGCGGTTCTGCCGGTCGTTCACGGCTCGGCGCTGTTCTCACGCGGAGAAACCCAGGCAATGGTGATCGCCACCCTCGGCAACGAAAAGGACGCTCAGGAGGCCGACTGCATCTCCGACGGCGCGTTCCCGAGCAAGGTTGACCGTTTCTATCTGCACTACAATTTCCCGAACTTCAGCGTTGGCGAAGTCGGCCGCATCACCGGCCCCGGACGCCGCGAAATCGGTCACGGCGACCTGGCGGAGCGCTCGGTCTCCAAGGTTGTTCCGAAGGACTTCCCATATGTTGTCCGCTGCGTTTCCGAAATCATGTCCTCCAACGGTTCCACCAGCATGGCCACGGTCTGCGGCGCCACGCTGGCGCTGATGGACGCCGGCGTGCCGATCAAGGAGCCGGTGGCCGGCATCTCCTGCGGTCTGGTGACCGACGAAAATCAGGCGCTTCTGCTCACCGACATCATCGGCGCGGAAGACCACTTCGGCGATATGGACTTCAAGGTCTGCGGAACCCGTACCGGCATCACCGGTTTCCAGCTCGACCTCAAACTCCCCGGCATTCCGATCGACCTGCTCTGCGAGGGCATGGAACGCGACCGCGTCGCCCGCATGAAAATTCTTGATGTGATCGAAGCATGCATCAACAAACCGCGTGAAGAAATCAGTCCGCGTGCGCCGCGAATTGAGGTTTTGCACATCAATCCGTCGAAAATCGGCGCGTTGATCGGCCCCGGCGGCAAGAACATCAAGGCGATCACCGAAGAGACCCAAAGCTCGATCGACGTGAACGACGAAGGCGAAGTCAAGATCATGGCGCCGAACATGGAGTTCCTGAAGATGGCGCGTGAACGCGTGCAGTCCTGCACCGCCGAGGCGGAAATCGGTCAGACCTACCGCGGCAAGGTGGTCAGCGTCCGTGATTTCGGCGCGTTTGTCGAAATTCTGCCCGGACTTGAAGGTCTGCTCCATATCTCCGAAATGGCCGACTACCGCGTCCGTCAGGTCTCCGACATCTGCAATGAAGGAGACTATGTGACGGTCAAAGTCATCGACATCGCCCAGGACGGCAAAGTCCGGCTCAGCCGCAAGGCCGCGCTGAAGGACATGGAAGAGTCCGAGGGCAAGTAGTCGATCAAGTCCCGCACCGGGCAAGCAGGACGGGATTGACGTTAGCGAGTTGAAAGCAAGTCGTCGATCAAGTCCCGCACCGAGTGTCCGGTAAAACCGCATTTGCGGCAATCCGGACGCGGCGGAGATAATTTGAAGCGTGCGTACAAGCCGACGGCCTTTGACCGGCGGCAACAGCGCCGATAGAGCATAAAACGTCCATCGCGAAAAACGACGGACGTTTTTTTATTGTATTTTTTCCGAAGTCGAAAAGGTTGGCGCACGTTGGCGTAAAGGGGGGTATGTTTATGATGCCGCAGGCAGTTGACGTTGAGAATTGCAAAGCTCACAGCATAAAGCCGTGACGGACAGCGACCTCGCGCTTGAATAAGATGGCGACGGCGGCGCAGAACTCAAAAATTTCAGCTCCTGCCAAGTCAAAACAAAGAACGGCTCCGGAGAAAAAACGCAGATTCAGCACGCACAGCCGGGTGGGAAGTATTGCTTAGTCGATTACAGTAAAAAATCAAAATTTTTTGTTTTTCGGCATCGCAATTCAGTTGCCCCCGGCGATTACGGAAGTTTTTCCATCTTGAATGCGGCGGCAATCCGGCCGAGTTCGTCGGGAATTGCAATTTTCTGCGGGCATTTTTCCACACACGCTCCGCATTTTACACATCCTGAAGCTCGAACGTTCTCCGCCATTATATTATAGTTCTGCCGCGCCGCCCATTCACTGCCGCTCACACAATATTCATTCCACACCGCGAAATTCTCCGGAATCGCCACTCCGTTCGGACACGCACAATACCGGCATCCGGTGCATTTTACGGTTCCGGAACGCAAATAGGCGCGAACCACCCGGGTCAGCAGACCGTTCTCCGCTTCGGACACCGGACGGAAATCACTGAACGTGGCAAGATTGTCTTCCAACTGTTCCCCGGTGGACATGCCGCTCAAAACCGTCAACACCCGGTCGAAGGTGGCGGCATAGCGCAGTCCCCATGAGGCCGGAGAAACCGACGGCTCCGCCTCGGCCAGCATCTTCACCGTCTCCGGCGTCAGCCTGGCCAGCGCACCGCCGCGCAGCGGCTCCATCACGATCACCGGCAGATCGAACTCGCGCAACACCTCGTACTGCTCGCGCGAGCGATACAACTCCCAGTCCAGATAATTCAGCTGTATCTGGGCGAAGTCCCAGGGGTGGGCGGCGGCGATCCGACGCAGCACCTCGGGAGAGTCATGGAACGAAAAGCCGAGAAAGCGAATTTTCCCCTCGCTTTTCATGCGGGAAAGAAAATCAAACGCATGCAGCTTTTCCGCCTTTTCAAACAGCTCGGCACCCATCGCGTGAAACAGGTAGAAGTCGAAATATTCCGTACCGCATTTGTCAAGCTGGCGCTGAAACATCGTTTCGAGATCGGTCTCGGTTTCCACATTCCAGAACGGCATCTTGTCGGCCAGAAAATAACTCTCCCGCGGATATTTTCCCAGCGACTTGCCGGCGAAAACCTCGCTTTCCCCCTCATGGTACGGCCACGCGG
>JAEWSS010000009.1 GCA_023459755.1 Verrucomicrobiota bacterium
ACGGTGTGCAGACCGCCCTTCCACGCCCAGCCGCCCTGCGGCGCCAGACGGCCGGTGTCGAAGGAAACGCCGCCGCAGAACACGCCGTTTGCGGGATTCATCAATTTTGCAAAAGTAAACTGCGTCACCCGCCAGAAAAGTTTGAGATAGTGTTCGTCGCCGGTACGCCGCCACAACCGGGAAAAACCGATCATCGCCTCGAACTGCGACCACCAGATCATTCCCTTCGGCGGCTCGACGGAGCCGTCTTCGGAGCACCAGGTGGCAAAATACCCCTGATCGTCAACCAGGGTTCCGAGTTTGCGGCCGAGCCGCAGCAGCGGTTCCGGATAATCGGCGCCCAACGTTTTGGCGGCGTCCTCCAGATACCAGACCATCTCGATGTCATGACCGGCAAGAATGCGGGGCGGCTGCGGCGGCTCATTGGCGGAACGCGGCGGCCAGCCGAGAAATTTCGGGGTTTTCCACTCGCGGTCAACCTGATTCCACGCGATGTCGTGCGAATTGAGCAGTGTCGGCAGTTTCCGGAGCAGCCAGTCCAGCCGCCCGCGGGCGGCCGGATTGCTTGAAATGCGGCAGAACCGGCTCAACGCCAGCGCCATGTGCATATTCTGACCGGCGTCTTTATTAAAGTCTTCGCGGGATGCCGGGTCCATGGTGTTGAAGTAGCCGCCGAATTCGTTGTCCCACGCGAACTCCTCAAGCAGCGCGAACGCCTGTTCGGCCAGCTTAAGAAAACGTTCGTCGTGCCGGCGGGTGTAAATGTCGGCCGCGATATACAATACATAAATGGTTGAAATTGAGTCGGCCGCGGAGTGAAACCAGCGTTCGCCGCGCTTTTCGGAGGCGATCAAGGAACCGTCCCAGTGCAGCCAGTTCAGCCAGCCGAGCGGAGTGCGGAACGGTTCAAGCGAGGATAGCCCGTGTGAAAGCTGCGCCGCCGTCGTTTTGTCATCCGGCTGCGCGGCCAGACGCATTGAATGAACGTACATCACACGCAGTGTGTTGATAATGCTGCGGCCGTCGCTGGCGGATTCCGGCGGCATCGGGTTGCCGTCGCAGTCGAACCAGACGTGATAGCAGCCGTTTTCGCGGTCGATCACCCGCGGCGCGGTCCAGAACTCGATTGACTTCCGGGCGGCGCGTTCCAGTGTCTCCCTCATTCCGGAGAGGTCGCCGTATTCCGGCACAAAAAGCAGTGATTCCGGGATCATTTTATTTCGCTTTTCCTTCCGCCTGAAGCGTCTGATAAATTTTTTCGGCGCAGCATTCAAGCGCGTTGTTTCTGCCGCCCGGGGCGAGTTCACGCCTCAATTCGGCCATGTCGTTTTCCACCTGTTCACGCCGCGATCCGCCCGGCAGGATGCGCTCCAGCGCCGGAACGATGTTGGCACTTTTAACCTCGTACTGAATAAATTCCTCGAACGCCTCGCGGTTCAGAATCACATTGACCATGGTGAAAAAACCGCGATAAAGTTTCACCAATACGGCCGCCAAAAGAATGGTGAATAAATTCATCTTGTAGACCACCACCAGCGGCAGTCCGGCGATGGCGGACTCCACGGTGACTGTTCCGGAGGCGGCGATGCCGGCCGTGGCGCGCTGTTGAAACTCCGCGGTGCCGCCCAGCCGCACGTCGATTTCCGGCGACGCCGGGTGTTTCTTCCGGTAATTTTCACAGATCACGCGGCATTTTTCGTATATTTTCGGGCGCGGCGCGGTCAGCACAAACCGGAGATTCGGACGGCGCTTCACCAATTCGGCGGCGCTGTCCAGCATCGGAACCAGCAGACGGGACACCTCCATATCGCGGCTGCCGGGGAGCAGCAGCACCAAATCGGGGTCGCGCACGATGGCCGGGTCGCGCCGGGCATCGACCATTTCGAGCAGCGGATGCCCGACAAACTCGGTGTCCAGTTTGGTGACGCCGTACACCTCCACCTCAAACGGAAAAATCACCAGCATTTTCCGGCAGTATTTCTCCAGCTTGAATATCCGGTACTTCTTCCACGTCCACACCTGCGGACTGACAAACCAGATCACCGGAATATCTCTTTTCCACATCGCCTTGGCGAATTCGAGATTGAATCCGGGATAGTCGATCATCACCACCGCGTCCGGCCGGTCGCATTCGGCGCGGCGGACCAGACGGCGGAAAATGGCGAAAAAGGTGAACAGATGCTTCACCACCTCCGCCACGCCGACCACGCCGAGTTCGGTGGAGTCGGCCAGCAGTTCAACGCCGGCTTCGCGCATGCGGATGCCGCCCATGCCGGAGATGCGGATGTCGCGCCGGTCGGCCGCGGCCAGTTTGCGCAGTCCGGCGGCGATCTCCGCGCCGTACATGTCGCCGGAGGTTTCCCCGGAAATCAGCCAGACGTTCAGTGTGTCGCTCATTTGAAACCGAGCACGTCCTGCATGTCGTACAACCCGGCGGGGGCGGCGGCCAGGAAACGCACCGCCCGCAGTGCGCCGATCACAAAAGTGTCGCGGCTGGAGGCGCGGTGCGTGAGTTCGATCCGCTCGCCGCCGGTGGCGAAGATCACGGTGTGGTCGCCGACCACGTCGCCGCCGCGCAGCGAGTGCATGCCGATTTCGTGGCCGGTGCGCGCGCCGACCAGCCCGACCCGGCCGTGACGCACGTCGCTGTCATAATCGAGTCCGCGCGCGGCGCAGAGTATCTGACCGAGCCGTTCGGCGGTGCCGCTCGGCGCGTCTTTTTTCTGGTTGTGGTGCATTTCCACGATCTCGATGTCATATTTTTCGTCGAGGATCTTCGCGGCTTCGGCCGCAAGGTGGAACAGCAGATTGACGCCGACCGACATATTCGGAGACTGCACGATCCGGCCGCCGTTTTTCGCCATTTCCGCGAGTTCGGCGCGTTCCTCCGCCTTGAGCGCGGTGGTGCCGATCACGGCGGAGGCTCCCGCCTTCATCGCCGCCCGGGTCACCGGGACAATTCCCGATGTGCTGAAGTTGATGACCGCCTCGGCGTCCGCGAACGCGACCGCGGGATCGGCGGCGATCTTCACTCCGGCTTCGCCGCATCCGGCGACCGTGCCGGCGTCCTGCCCGACCAGCGGACAGCCGGGAATCTCCAGCGCTCCGACCAGTTTCAGGTCGGCCGACTCCATAACGTTGGCGACCAGCCTTCTGCCCATTCTGCCGGCCGCGCCGACGATTGCCACTTTTATCATAATATTATGTCCTTTCCATTATTTTTCATCTAATATAGCATGTCCGTACTGTTTTTCAAAGTAATCCGCCGCGGCGGAACGGAAGTCGCCGCCGGAGGCCATCACATATTCCACGCGGTAGCCGCGGCTCTCAAAATAGGGCGACAACGCCGACTTCAACGCCTCGGTCATCGCCGGAAACGACAGCAGTTCAACTTGTCCGAGGTCGGCCAGCAGCGCGCGGTCGAACAGCAGTCGCCGTGCGGCCTCGTCCTCCGTGGTCCGGGTCAACAGCGCGGCGACCGCCGAATGACGGTCGCTCAGCACATTCTGCCCGCTCCACGTTACACTGAACACCTCCGGGCGCGGCAGACGGATCGTCACGGTTTTTGCCGCTTCGTCGATCTTCACATCCCGTTTCACATCCATTTTCCGAAGGTCGAATCCGGCCTTGACCGCCGCGATCCGGCTCACCACATATTCGCGCGCCGGAAAACGCTCCGTCACACTGACGACGACCTTCCACTTGATTTCGCGGGTGGACAATTCGGCAACCGGAAGCGAGGAAAACACCAGCGCGTCGATCTTCGCGGCGCGACCGGAGCCGCCGAACGCTCCGCCCAGCCGGAAGCCGCCCCACGCCGCCAGAATCACCAGTCCGGCAGCGGCGAACGCCGCAATGATTTTTCCGATTTTTTTCATTTCAGAAAGTCACACAGCATCCGAGCCACACCAGTACGGCAATAAGGAGCAGGACCATGGCGGCGGTTTTGAGTTTTTTCATTTTCATGGCAGCCTCAATTGTTCGGCCGGCGGCGTCCACAGCAGATCAAGCGGAGCCGATGGCAGAAGCGTCACCGGAAAGTCGAATATCCGGAAGTTGCGGTAGCGCGCCGCCACCGCGTTCAGCGAATCGGGCGCGATCAGAAAGGTGTACGGCTGTTCGGCGTGAATCAGCCGGTGAAATTCGTTGCACAGCCGATTGCGTTTTGCCGGGTCGAACTCGCGGCGGATCGCTTCGATCAGCCGGTCGCCCTCCGGACTCTGGAATCCGACGAAATTGCTGCCGGAAGGCACTTCCGACTGCGACGAATGCCACAGCTGATACGGGTCCTGTTCATACGACATCTGCCAGCCGAGAATCGCGGCGTCGAAGTCGCGTCCGTCGATTTTCTGAAGCATGACCGACCATTCGTAGGCCTGCATTTTCATGACAACGCCGGCCTTGGCCATGCCGTCGCGCACAATGGTGAGAATCTGCTCGTACGACGGCGCGTCGGCCGGATAGACAACGACAAATTCAAACGGCTTGCCGTCGCGGTCGAGCACGCCGTCGCCGTCGGTGTCGCGCCAGCCCTCCGCGGCGAGCAGTTCGCGCGCCCGCTCCGGGTCGAACGGCAGCGGCTTAACCGCCGGATCGCTGGCCGGACTGTCGATATAGAACGGTCCGCTGACGATCCGCCCCAGTCCGTAATAAACGTCGTTCAGAATTTTTTCGCGGTCCACCAGCATGGTCAGCGCGGTGCGCACCCTCGCCGAGGCGAACAGCGGACGCCGCATATTCCAGCCGATGAAGCGGTATGCCATCTGCGGCGCCGAATAGCGGCGCAGTCTGCCGTTTTTCTCGGCAAACTCGGCTCCGCCGGTGCGGGTGCGCCACTGGTCGGGCGACAGCTTCAGCCAGTCAAGTCCGCCGGAAAGCAGCATCTGAAAAGCGGTGTTGGCGTGCGGAACCACTTCAAAATCCAGATATTGCAGGCTCGGAGCGGCGCCGAACGCCGTGCCGATATAGCGGTCATTGCGTTCAAATATCGTCCGCTGGTTGCGGACGCGGCTCTTCAGCCGGTATGGTCCGCAGCCGACCAGCATTTCATTGCGCCGGTGATCGTCGTTGAATTTTTTTCCGTCGAACGGCGTGGTCTGATCCGGCCAGTACAAATGGCGCGGCAGCGGCTGCATCCCCATGGTCAGTTCAAAGGTGCGGAAATACGGTTCGCGCCACACCACGACAAACTCGCGGTCGGAAATCACGTCGAGCCGCTCCAGTCCGGCGTAAAACTGCCGGTACGGGGCGCAGTTCACATCGGGATTCAAAATCACGTCGATATAAAATTTGAAGTCGGCCGCGGTGACCGGTACGTTCCGGTATTCGCGTCCCGACTCCGGATCGGTGAAGTCCTGCCAGAATATGCCGTCGCGCAGTTTGACGCGGTAGGTCAGATGGTCGGGCGACACCTCCCAGCTTTCGGCCAGCACCCCCTGATATTTCTCCGGATTCCCGTAGTTGCGTTCGGCCAGCGAAGCGTTGGTCAATCCGGCAAACATCGCGGCGGTAGCCTCGTTGGACAGCAGCGGATTCAAAATTCCGGGGTCGGCGCCGATTGAGGTTGTCATCCGCCCGCCGGGAACCGCCGCCGGATCAAAAAACTCCAGATTGGCAAAGCCGCCGCCGATCGTGACCGGAACCGATCCGCCGGACGACGCCGCTGGCCGATCCGCCGGAGCCGCCGCCAAACGACGGGTTTCCAACACCGCCACCCGCTCGCTCAAGCCTTCAACCGCAAATCGCAGCCGGTCCAGCGCGTCCAGCAGCTGAAGCGAAAAAAACACCACCGCCGCCAGTGTCAGCGCCGCCAGTATTTTCAGAAAAATTCCGCGTTCCACTTATTCACCGCCACTTCCGGCCGGACGGCCTATTTTCTGGTGATGCGGTAGACCATGAACGCACCTACCGCCTGATAGCCGAAATTCGGGAGCCACAGCAGATACTGCGGATAAATATTCGGGAACTTGGTCAGCGATTCGCAGAGAATGATCGCCAGAAAGAAGAATCCGCCGGCCAGCGCGCCGATGAACAACCCCACACTGGTCTCGCGCCGCGACGTGTGCAGCGCCAGCGGAACCCCCAGCAGCAGAAACGCAATCGGCGCCAATGCGAACGCAATGCGCTGGTTAAGCTCGACCTCAATCTCACACACCTCCTCGGAGTAGCGGTTGCCGCTGTTGAGCCGGGCGATCCGGATGGCGGCCATTACGTCCTTAAGCGTCATGAACTTCGGCCGCTGGGCGATGCGGCGGCTGTTGCGTTCTTTGCCATAGTTGTAAGTGAACACGAAGTTGCTTTCGGCGGCGTTTTCGTCCGGAATGGCGCGAATATCGTCCACATTGCCGTTGATATAGGCGCGGGGATTGATCAAGGTGATGATGAACTCCTCGGTGTCGGGGTTGACGTCGATATAACCGGAGTCGGCGGAGAAGTCGGTCAGCTCGTCGCCGTCGGCGCGCCAGACCTGGATGCCGGTCATTTTCATCCGACCGCCGGGAACCTCGGCGATATCGTCGATCATAATCGAATTGCCGCCGAACTGGGTGGAGGTGCCGGGCTGGAAAAAAC
>JAEWSS010000010.1 GCA_023459755.1 Verrucomicrobiota bacterium
TCTGGACAATTTGGTACTTAATCGTCGGCGACCGGAGCACGGCGATGCTTTTCCTCATCCTCTGCGGATCGCTTGCCGTCGCCGGTCTGTTCGCCTGGATTGTCGTCCGCACCCGGATCATGCGCGATGTTCGCCGCTGTCTGGCCGGCGAAGCGCCGCACAACGGCATTCCGCATCACGGCATGCTGCTGGTCGAAATACCATACTACATCGTCAACATGGCGATTTCCGTCTATTATATTAACGACCTGCCGCCGGCAAACGGCGCCTATTTCATGGCGTTGGCCTGCGTAGTGAATATTGTGCTGATCGGCATGGTGTATCTGCTCGCAAAGATGGAGCGCGGAATCGTCACTCAAGTTGAGAAATAGGTGAATCGGTCCGGATTTATCCGCGGAATATTCAATCCCGGTTGACGCGCCCGCGCCGTTGACCGGGATTTTTTCATGAACTTATTCCGAGCGCAAAACCTCAATCGGATTCTGCTGCGCCGCTTTCCAGGCCGGATAGGTGCCGAACACCACGCCGACAAAGCTCGATATCGCCAGCGAAAGCACGATGCTCCAGCTGGAATAAACCGTCGGCATGTCGGCGTAAATCGTAATCAGCTGCGAGATTCCGATGCCGGTGAGAATGCCGAGAATGCCGCCGATGCTGGTCAGGAACACCGTCTCGATCAGGAATTAGAACAGAATGTCCGGCTTCTGGGCGCCCAGCGCCCGTCGGGTCCCGATCTCCTTGCGCCGTTCGAAAACGCTGGCCAGCATGATGTTCATAATGCCGATGCCGCCGACGATCAGCGAAATTCCGGCGATACTGCTCATCACAATGGTGAAGATGTTCTGCGTCGACTCCTTCTGTTTCAGCAGGTCGAGCGGAACCAGCACGCCCCAGTCCTGCTGGGCGTGCGACTTGCCCATATAGGCGGTGATGCGTTTGCTGGTGTCGTCGATATACGAGACGTCTTTCACTTTTATCAGTGCCAGGTCGCAGTCCACCATGGTGATCGCCATGGTGCGGCGGTTCATGACGAAGGAATAGTTTTTCATCAGTTTGTAAAGTGTGGTGTCCGGCACGAAGATCATGTCGTTGGGGTCGCCGAGTTCGGGATAGTTTGCGCCGATATTGTTCTCCAGTTCTCCGATGATTTTGAAGCGGTATTTGTCTACCTTCACCGTCTTGCCGACCACATTGGTGGTGCCGATGCTGAACAGTTTCCGCTTGGCGTCCTTGCCGATTACACAGACCAGCTCCGAATTGAGAAAGTCGGCCGGCGAAAACCAGCGGCCGCGCATGATTGAAGAACTTGACTCGCTCAGAAAATCCGGCGTTGTGCTTATCAGTTTTGCGTCAAGTTTTTCCAGCCCGCGCAGAACGCTGCACCGGCTGTCGCGCAGCACGGTTATGTTGTCGATATTATCCATTCTTTGGATATTCGAGATGTCGCGGCCGACGATGCCGTAGGTGTCCACCATGCCCTGATTGCTGTTGTTTTTTCCCTCGGTGGGCGGTTTTTTGCTGTAGACGATCACCTTGTCGATGCCGAGCGCGTCGAGCTGGGCCAGCGCCTTGCGCTTCGCCCCCTCCGACACCGCAAGCATGGCGATCACACTGCCCACGCCGAAGATCACGCCGAGGCTGGTGAGCACGCTCCGGATTTTATGCAGCAGCAGATTGTGTAGCGACATCCCGACCAAGTCCCGTGCGAGCATCATCGCGTCACCTCCGGCATATTGGGTTCGATCTGGCCGTCGCGCAGACGGATGACCTGATCGAAGTGCGCTTCCAGCGCCGGGTTGTGGGTGACCATAATGATTGTCGCCCCGGTTTCATGCAGCGAATGGAAAAGTTTCATAATTTCGCCGGAGGTCTTTTCGTCGAGGTTTCCGGTCGGCTCGTCGGCCAGCAGAAACGCCGGCCGGTTGGACAGTGCGCGCGCCACCGCCACCCGCTGGCATTCACCGCCGGATAGCTGGTTCGGCCGGTGTCCGAGCCGGTGTCCGAGTTTGACCTCCTGCGCCAGTTCGATCGCCCGGGCGCGCCGTTCCTTGACCGGAACGCGGGCATAGACCATCGGCACTTCAATATTCTGCTCCACGGTCAAATGCGGGAACAGGTTGAAGCTCTGGAAGATAAAGCCGATCTTGCGGTTGCGGATCACTGCGAGCTCGCCGTCGGTAAGCCGTCCGACGTCGATGTCCTCCAGCAGATAGTGGCCGGAGGTCGGCACGTCGAGCATTCCGAGGATGTTCAGCAGCGTCGATTTGCCGCTGCCGGAGGTTCCGATGATGCCTACGAACGTGCCGCGCTTGACCGTGGCGTTCAGCCCTTTGAGCACCGGCACGGACAGCGGACCGGAGAAATAAGTTTTCTTCAGGTCGATCAGCCGGACCAGATCGTCGTTGCCGTCAGTGGTCGTCATGGCCGCGTCAATTCCCCTCGCGCTTCTGGAACGGGCGGTAGAGGTAGACGACGTCGCCGTCCTCCAGCCCTTCGGTGATTTCCACCATCGAGTCGTTGCTGCGGCCGAGCTTGACCAGCTGACGCGACGCGCCGGTTGCGGACGACGTGTAGACGAAGAAGTCCTCGCCCTCCTCGAACACCGCCTCCACCGGAACGCTGATTATGTCCTTGATGATTCCGGAGACGATCTCCAGCTGCACGCTCATGCCGGAAACCAGCTCCTTCTTATCGTCTTCGACTTCAATCTTCGACTTGTAGATTTTCGGCGAATTCGGGTCCCACATCAAAACTGAACTTGGCAGGGTGGAGATTTCGTCGATCCGGCCCTTCAGCTTGACGCCCTGAAGCGAGTCCGGGGTCACGATCACGTCATTGCCCACCGCGACCTTGCTGCGGTACATTTCCGGCAGGTCGAACTCCACCAGCAGTTTGCGCATGTCGGGAATGGTCATCAGCACCATGCCGCGGTAGATGTCCATGCCGAGTTTGACCTCGGTGCGGCTCCAGCGGTCGTCCGGGTCGCCGTAGAGCACCACGCCGTCCACCGGCGCCTTGAGTTCCATCATCGGCAGGAATGACTGCTGTTCCTTGAGATCGTCGCGCTGTTTGTCGATACGGCGCTTCATATTGTCGATCTGGCGCTGGTTCTGCACCTGGGTGCGGTTGATCTGAACCTGAACCTTTTCAAGATTGAGTTTTTTCTGATCGACCGAGTTGATCAGATTCTTGAATTTTGTCGGATTATCGTAGCGCAGAAAAACCTTGCGGCTGCTTTCTGCCGACTCCAGCGTCTTCTCCGCGGTTTCGATCGCTTTTTTCTTGGTCGCCAGATTGGCGGCCATCTTTGCCTTTTCCGTGGCGTCGGAACTGCTGGCGGTGGCGATTTGTTCGCGGTATTCGTTATAGGCGGAGCGGGCGGAGGCCAGTGCGGTCTCGGCCTCGGAGATTTTGGCGTCGAACGAATCGCGGCTGTTGCGCAGTTCGTAGCGGCGGTATTTGCGCAGTGAATCCTCGGCGTCGCTGAGCTGGTCCTGAGCGGCGCGGATCGATTCGTCGTCGGTGCTGTCCTGAATCGCCCGCTGCTGAATCTGGACTTCCAGTTCCTTTTCGAGGTTGTCCAGTTCGATCGCCATGTTGTCGATATTTTTCTTGAGGTCCTCGGCGTCGAAGCGGGCGAGGACGTCGCCCTCTTTGACGTGGGTGTTTTCGTCAACCACCCACATCAGTTTGGTCTGCCGGTTGGCCTCAAGCCGCAGCTGATATTTTTTTCTGGCGTTGACGGAGCCGGAGGCGGAAACCCCCAGCACCAGATCGCCGCGTTTTACGGTGTAGGTGCGGTCGAACGCATTTTTGCCGTCGGCTTTTGCCGCCGGGTTTGCCGCCGCCAGAAAATACCACGCCGCGCCGCCGCCGGAAAGCAGCAGCGCAACCGCGGCGATCACCGCGATTTTTCCGCGTCTGGTCTTCATCATTTATCGGCATCCTCATCGCCGAACGCCCGCATTCCGGGAGCGTCATCGAGTTCTTTCTTAACCTGTTCCATGGTGGTGGCGGTTGGCGGGAAAGTCTGGTCGTCCTTGAGTATCTTGCCGACCTTTTCAATCTCAGCGGCCTGCTGCTGCGGATCAAACACCACGCCGGACAGCAGTTCACTCTCATTCAAAATGGTCACGCGGAGGATGAACAGAAGCTGAACTATCTCTTTGGTGGAGTTCTTTGCGGTGAACAATTCTCCGATCCACGGAATATCGCTGAAGAACGGCGTGCGCTCCTGGTTGATTACTTCGCGGGTGTTGTAGAGGCCGCCGAGCAGGATTACCTGACCGTCGAACAGCGTGAGGTTGGTGTCCACACTGCGGATCGAGATGATCGGAACCTTGTAGGAAACGTTGGCCGCGGTGATGGTCTCGTACTGGAGAACGTTGGACACCTCGGGGTTGATGTTCAACAAAACCGATTTTTTATTGACGATCTTCGGCGTGACCCGCAAAGTGACGCCGATGTTGCGGTAGGTGGTGGAGAAGCTGATCGCGGTGCCGTTCTGCGACTGCTCCTGAATCGGGATGTCCTGTCCGGTGTTGATGGTGGCGGTGTCGCCGCGCGAGATTACGATGTTCGGCGCGGACAGGATTTTGGCGTCCTGCGCCTCCTGGAGCCATTGGAAGGTGACGTTCATATTGGTGGAGTCGCCGGCATAGGGGAACCAGTTGAACACCGCTCCGGTGTCGGACGGACT
>JAEWSS010000011.1 GCA_023459755.1 Verrucomicrobiota bacterium
TCACGATGGCGTTAATCCTCGGCGTCGGTACATGAATGTTCATCGCCAGTTTATTCTGGCTGATCTTCATCGGCTTCAGGAATTCTTCGGAGAGAATCTCGCCGGGATGGATCAAATTTTTCGTTCTAATCATGATTCACCTCCTAATGGTAGTCAACGATTTCGACATTGTAGACGTTCCCTTCATTCCAAGTAAAGCAGATACGCCATTTCGCATTGATGCGGATACTGTACTGGCCTTCGCGGTCGCCGTGCAATGCTTCGAAATGATTGCCTGGCGGAACCTTCAAAGATTCCAGCACAACAACGGCTTCAAGCATATCAAGTTTCCGAAGTGCAATACGCTCAAACGCTTTGAACACCCGGCTTTCGCCGGTTGCTTTCAGTTGTTCAGTTTCTTTGCATTTATAGCTTTTGATCATTCGGTCTTTACCTTTCCTAAAGACAATATATCACCATTTCGCGTTAAACGCAAGACGTAAAACGCAAAAGATTCTAAAAAAAGGCAAACCATGTCCATATACGGCAATATTCGCGCCGGAGCCGCCTATGTCGAGGTGACAGCCGAAACAAGCAGACTCCGGCGCAACTTGAAAAACGCCCAGGCGGAAATGCAAAACTTCGGGCGTTTATGCACCGCAATCGGACGCGACATGCTGACGCTTTCCGGCGCGCTGGCGCTTCCGATGGGCTTGGCGGTCAAAGGATTTGCCGAGTTTGACGACCAGATGCGCCTTGTCAAAGCCGTTACCAAATCGACGGCGGCGGAGTTTGAATCCCTGACCGCCGTCGCCGCCAGGCTCGGTCGCGAAACGTCGTTCACCGCCAAACAGGTTGCGGACGGCATGGTGAGTCTGGGGCGCATGGGCTTTTCGCCCAAAGAGATTGAACAGGCGATCCAGCCGACGCTGGACCTGGCGCGCGCCACCGGCACCGAACTTGGCGAAGCCGCCGACATCGCGGCGAACTCCATGCGGATTTTTGGCATTGAAGCAGGCAAAATGTCGAGCGTCGCGGATGTGCTCACGGCGACGGCGAACGGTTCGGCGCAGACCTTGACCGATCTTTTTGAAGCCTTAAAAATGGCGGGTCCGCAGGCGAAGGCGGCGGGTGAAAACATCACCGACACCGCCGGCGCCATCGGGATTCTCGCCAATCTCGGCATCAAGGGCAGTCTGGCGGGAACCGCGCTTCGCAAGAGCTTCTCACAGTTTGCCAAGACCGATGTGCAGGAAAAATTGAAGGAGGTCGGCGTCGCCACCGTCGACGCCTCCGGCAATCTCCGCAAAATGAAAGACATTATGGCGGACGTCGGGCGCGTCATGGCGACGATGCCCAGCGCAGAAAAGATTTCCTTCGCCGAGGAGATTTTCGATATTCGCGGTTCGCTTGCCGGGTTAAGCCTCGGCGGGAACGTCGCGGAACTGGAGGCGTTTATCGCCAAACTTGAAAACGTCGAGGGTACCGCGCGCGCCACCGCCGAGGAGATGGATGCGGGACTTGGCGGAAGTTTCCGCAAACTGATGTCCGCGGTCGAAGGGGCGATGAACGCCGTCGGCAAAGCGCTGGAAACTACGCTTCAGCCGCTGGCCGCAAAACTCACCGATGCGACACTGGCGGTGATAAAGTGGATTGAGGCCAATGGAAGGATGATAACCACCGCCGCGGCGGCGGCCGCGGGGATTGCGGCGCTGGGGGCCGGGCTGATCGCTGTTGGCGTTGCGGCAAAGGGAGTCGCCGCCGGAATCGCGATATTTAACGGTGTGTTGAACGGCTTCATTTATCTCAAGACGGCGTTTGTTGGCGCGATGGCGGCAATGAGCGCGGCGATGACCGTATTCGAGATGGCAACAGCGGCCGGAATCGGAACAATGGGAGCTCTGAAAATTGCCGTCGTCTCATTTTTTGCGACCAATCCGGCGGGGTGGATCATTGCGATCGGAGCGGCGCTGGCGGGTGTGTGCGTCTGGCTCTCGCGGGCCGGGAAATACACCGCCAGCCTCTCCGACAAGATGTCGAACCTCCGTCAGAAAGGCGACGAACAGCGTCAGTCCGACCAAAAGAGAATGGAGCGGCTGAATCAGCTTGCGGATAAAGAAAAACTTAACAACGCGGAGCTTGCCGAGGCGGAATCGCTGACTTCCAGCTTAACTTCCCGCTACGGTGATTTTGGCGTCGCCATTGACAAGGTGGCGGGAAAACTGAATCTTGCCGCCGACGCGCAGTCGCGGCTGAACGAAAAGATGAAACAGGCGGCGCTGGCGGAACTCGACGCGGAGATAGCCGAATACCGCAACAACATCAAGGAGCTTCAAAACGAAAACGAATCGCTGACCGGCTACTGGAACCACAATTTGTGGAGCCAGATTTCCGGCGGCGAGGAAGAGGCGAACAAAAAGCTGGAGCTGAACAGCGACCGCATTGTCGAGTATATGAAAAAAATCGGCGCGGTTCAGGAACGGATGCGGGCAATCTCCAACGGCGATGAGGGCGCGGTCACCGGAACCGGCGGTCTTGACGAGCGCATTGCGAACGACAATCGGCGAAAAGATGCCGTTTCGGAGACGAAGAAGAATTTCCAGAACTCGGTGGATGAGACGGCGCAAAGACGGCGGAGCGAGGATTTTGACCGTCAGCTCGAAACGCTGGTTTCCGATAACCGTTCAGCCGGAATATCCGCGCTGGAAAAGCTGGTCGCAGCCTATGCGGCGACGGCAGAACAGCTGAAAGCGCGGTTTTCCACCGTTTTGTCCGAGGCGGAGTCCGACGGCGCGGTGGATGACGGCGAACGCGAACAGCTCGACCTGATCCGGCAGGGCTGCGAGAATGCCGAGTCGCTGTTTGACAAATATTCCGAAAAGCTCCGGGCCGCACGGGAGGGAACGCGGGAGGTGGCGGAAAAAATCAAACCGCAGGGGAGCTTTTTCGCCGACGCCCTGTCGCGCATGGTCAACGGCGGCGGCGACGCCCGCCGCACCGCCACCGCCGCCGAAGAGATCGCCCGCAACGGCAAGGAGACCAACCGGCTGTTGAAATCGCTTGACTTCGGAATGGAATTCAGTTAAAAAAGGAAAAAACATGGCGAGAATTGAACTTGCATATTCAAACAACGACCACGCGCTGAACGCGGCCGGCGCTTACGACTCTGCCAAGCTCGGCTATCTGGTGTTCGAGGCGGCTGACGAGAAAGCGGCGGTCGAGGCGGTTTACAACCACACTCCGGCCCGCTATGCCGGAGTTCCGCTTGAACTGGTGGAAATCGAGGAGCGGCTGGCGGAAAACATCTTCAAGGTAAGCGCCGCTTATCGCCGCTCCTCGGCGTCGCAGGCCGCCGCGTCCGAAAATGATGATCCGGCGTTCTCCTTCGACACCGGCGGCGGAACCCAGCATATCACCCAGAGTCTCGAAACGGTCGGACGGTATCCCGGGTCCGCGCCGGATTTGAACGGAGCCATCGGCTACGACGGTCAGAGTGTCGCCGGAGTCGAGATCACCATGCCGGTGATGAACTTCACCGAGACCCGGTACTTGAAAAACTCAAAAGTGACCACCGCCTACAAAACCCGGGTTGCCGAATGCACCGGACGGGTCAATGACGAGAAATTCAAGGGGTACAGCAAAGGCGAAGTTCTTTTTCTGGGCGCCTCCGGCGCAAGGCGCGGCGTCTCCAACGATGATTTGTGGGAGATAACCTTCAAATTCGCGGTGTCTCCGAACCGGAAAAATATCCGGATCGGCGGAATCGCAATTCCGGCAAAATACGGCTGGGACTATCTGTGGGTGCGCTACGCCGACAATGTTGGAAACGACACCCTGGTCAAACGCCCATGTGCCGCCTACTGCGAGCGGGTGTATGAATTCGCCGACTTCGGGAAACTGGGGCTGGGCCGATGAAAAAGGTGGTAAAAGGAGAAAAGCTGGCAATCCGCGCATCCGACTGGAACAGCGTCGTAAACGCGGCGGAACTGGTGAAAAACAATACGCTGAATCAACGCACCGGCTATGGCGGTTCTCCGGCCGTCGAGGTGATGATCCGCAACGACGGTGTCGCGGCAATGACCGGCTTTTCGGCGGTGCGCATTGACACATTATTAATAAGCGACTGCGCCGCCCTGGTGTTTTCGGCGGTTCCGGCGGAATCCGGCGATGACATTTCCGGCATCGTTCAACAGCCGGTGATCCCCGGCGAACTCGGAAGCGCCGTTATTTCTGGACTTTCCCGCGGTCGGGTAAATGTGCTTGACACTTCCCATGAATACGCGGTTCCGGACGGCTCGGGCAAACTGGCGTCGGCGGCGTCCGGCAGCTGCCGCATGATCGGAAAATCGAACAGTACCGGAATCCAAATGAAAGCACTGCTGCTCCGGGCTGGAGCCCAATCGGATTGTGCCGCCGACGGGCCGTTTGCCGCGACCTTTGACGCGGCCTTGAATCTCGTCAATGTAGCATCCGGCTATGCCAGCTGCAACGGCAAATTCATGACTGTGCGGACCGCGAAGCTGGTTCCGCAAAACGGCTTTATCTGTGTTCACGCGCAGTTGAACGCCAATGGCGGGTGGAGCGACCCGGTATTGATGTTTGCCGAACCGGACGCCAACCACTTCCCGGTGGGCGCGGTGGAGACGACGGGCGGCGCCGTCCGCTGTCACAGCTTCAATGTTCCGGTGGCGGTCATCCTTGAGACCGCGGAATGTCCGCTGGGCGGCGCGGTGAGCTTATGAGAATAGCGACCGGCTTTGACGGAAGGATTCTCACCCGAAAAGGGAAACTGCTGACCGCCCAAAACCCCTGTTTTCACATTGCGGTCAAAACCGACAGTTTTCAGCACCCCGGCTGCATAGACCTGAATCCGGGAATGCGGCGCTTTATTTCGCGGAACGATTCCGCCGGCCGCTTCAGCAAGCTTTATTTTGTCGACATGTCGCTGGGCGGTTTCGACGTGAAACTGCGCTGGAACGACGGCCACAGCCCGTATCCCGAGATTGAAAATATGGAGATATGGGTGTTCGGGAAATATTTTCCCAGCCGGAGTTATCCGAGGGCGGATGACGACTACACCACCGTCTGCAATGTAAAAATCGAGAAAAACGGAGAAATAAAAATCGATGGAGAACCTCTGTAAATGCAGGAAATAATAATTTACGTCGCCGCGAACGAGACGCTGGGAACGGTACGCGATCGCGCCAACGCCATGGACGCTTCACCGCCGACACTGGCTCTAGGGTCTTCGGTCCGGCTCAGGCTCCGGCTGTTCGCCGCAAGCGACGCGGATCAGGCATACGACTTCGAATCTCTGTCCGGCGTCGTCTCGTGGCAGTTTGCCATGGACACGGATTTCGACGCGGCGACCACTCACAAAATCGTTGCGGACAATGCCGCCATAACCGCGGACGAAGTTGTCGATGGCGACGAAACTTTCACCGAAGTGGCGATTCCGGTTTCCAATATGAACACCGAAGAATTGACCGCGGCGCTCGGCGCCGCCGAAACGCTGCCGCTGAACGGCGAACTATGCGGTTATGACGCCGACGCCAAGCTGATTTTTGTTTTGCAGATCAAAGGATTCACGGTAAGAAACCGCATCATCTCCTCCGGCGACCCGACTGAAATCGCCGCCGGGTATCTGAATGAATCGCAGGTGCGGAGCCTGGTCGCCTCCGGCATGGTTCTGCGGTTTTCCTCCGACGGAACGGCATGGCACGA
>JAEWSS010000012.1 GCA_023459755.1 Verrucomicrobiota bacterium
CCTTGGGGGTGGCGTCTTCGTCGCAGATGGCGCGACCCTGAAGCGGAGCGAGTCCGCAGCCGGCGGGATCAAGGACAAAGGCGTCGGTGTCGGGCATGTCGGGGTCGGCCATGATGGTCATGCCGCGGCCGTTGATCTCGTTGACGATCACGGCGACATAGGCGCCGCGGCGGTCATCGGAACGAACAATCTGAAGCTGGTCGCGGTACTCGTTGGAAAGCACCCGCGCCTGACCGGGCGAGCACAAAATCTGCACCGGATCGCCGCCGGCGGAGAGGATGGCCTGCGCCGCGTCGTTAATCATCACCGAATCAAGACGGGCGCCGCCGCCGGCCACGGCGAGACCTTCGCTCTGCGTGGCAAAGAAGTAGAGACCGCCGGCCTCGCCGCGGTTGGCCGAGGTGGCCTCCACCCGGCGGCCGAACAAAGCGACGCGGTTCAGGTCGCGGGCAAGTTCGCCCAGCGCGAACGCGGTCTGGCGGTTGATCTGATTGTCCACGCCGCCGTAGACGTTGATTGCGATCGCCGAACCGGTGAGGATGATGTCCTTGCGGAAAATCTGGGTGCAGTTGTATTCGACTCCGCTGAGCTGATACGCCTCTTCGCCGTCGCCGGTATTGGAGCCTTCCGCCATCGGAGAACTGACAATGTTCAGGACGTCGCCGGAGGTGACGGCGGTAACGCTCGAACCGTTGGCGGCCACCAGGGTAACGGTGAAAGTGGTGCTGCTGGAGATCGCGCCGACTTTGAACAGCGCCGAATCGTCCTTGACCACCAGCAGCGTACCGGCGCGCAGTTTCGCCACGTCGGAGGCGCTGGCGGTAACGGTTCCGCTGGAAACGGCCGTTGCGGTAACGGCGCGGCCGGTCAGTTGATCCTCGAACCATTCGTGTTTCTGGGCGGCGGCCGGTTCAAGCGTGCGAAAGTTGGAGATGAAGCGCGGTTCGTCCTTGATGACGGTGGAGAGGATGTCCGAAAGGTCGCGCTTTTTGTTGGAGAACGAGTAGGTGTAGAGTGCCATGTTTTTTCCCTTTTTATGTTTGGGGGTTGTTATAAGATTTCGGGAGCCGACTCAAGCAGTCTGGCGATGCATCTGACGGTGCGCGGCCCGGAAGACGGCCCGTCGTCATTTACGACCGCGGCGGACGGACTGCCGCCGCCCGTTGCCGGATTGTCGCTTCCGCCGCCGGCTCCGGGAGTCAGCGGCAGGGTGAAAAAGCCTGGAATGGCGGTGGACAACCCGTCCATAAAGGCGTCGACTTTGGCCGGATCGTCAAGGTCGATCTGATTTTTCACCGCCAGATAGTCCAGATAATCCGGGTCGGAGAAGCGGCGTTCTCCGGCGATTCCGGCGATCCGGGTGCGCCGCTTGAGCAGGTCAAGTTCGCGGCGGACATTTTCGCCGTCGGAACAGAACTCGGCCAGACGGGCGCACTCCTCGGCCGAAAGCCGTTCGTGCACCGCTTTTGCAATGATTTCATTCATTTCCATACAGAAAACCTCCTTGTCTGTCCGCAGAAAGGTTGTCAACCCGGGGCGGGTTGAATTGCCGGAGAAAGAGGTTATATTATAATTGTGTAGGAATGAGGTAAAAATGTATAAATTCTCCGAGTCGTTCACGCAGCACGACAAATATCAACTTGAACTGAAATTCAATTATCCGGCGTCGGAAAAGCAGAAGCTCAACGCTTACAGCGTGGACGCTTATATTTTTCTGCCCAACAGCCTTGACGTCAACAGTTCAACCTATACCCAAACCGATTTCTACACCGATGTGCGCGACTATATCCGGCTCAAAACCCCCGCGCTGAGACTATCGGAGATCGGCGCCGGCGACGCCTCGCCGCTCGCCCTGCTCGCCGCCGGCATACGCGAACTGGCGGACAACGCGCCCGGCGGCCTTGACCACTACACCAAACGGCTGAAGATGTTCAGTTCGATTATGAAAAGCTCGCTGCGCGACGAAGCCGAAGAAGTCGTGACGCAGCTGACCGCCGCCTCCGGCAAAAACACATTCCGGCAATATCTGGCTGACGCCGACGCGATTCTGCACCGCTTCCGACTGCTGGAAAAACAACTGCTTGCCGCCGAACCGCCGGCCGCCGCCGTGGAACTTTTTCATCATGCCGACGAATTTTTGAGCATCAACATCAACAAGCACCGCTATCAACTGTGGTTTGCACTGAAGGACAGTCCGCTGGCCTGGAAGTCGGACGCGCAAAAGAAACTGGTCGCCCTCTGCCGCGGTGAAATAGCCTATCGCAAACACCGCCGCTACCCCTCCGTTCCAGCGGTGGAAGGCGACAACGAGGAGCTGGTCTACCGCGAAGGCGTGCTTAAAAAAGCCATGGCCAGCGTGCTTTTTCTCAATACCGCCACCAGAAAAGACGGCGTTCTGCTCGAAAATATGATTTTCGGTTTCGCCGCCGGACTGGCGATGACCTTCGCCGCCTTGATCGCCTACTTCACCCGCGACATCCTGATGCGGGAGTTTTCAATAGTTGTTCTGCTTGTACTGGTCCTCGCCTATATGGGAAAAGACCGGATCAAAGAGCTGTCCAAGGCTTATCTCTACCAGAAAGCCCGCCGCTTCATGTACGACTACAAAATAAAAATGTACGACGCCTCAGGACGCGAAGTGGGCGAATGCCGGGAGGGATTCCGCTTCATCCGGGAAAATGAAGTGCCGGAGGTGGTGACGAAAATCCGCCACCGGGAATATTTGTCGCGGCTGGAAAACGGCTGTTTCGGCGAACAGGTGATGCTGTCGCGCCGCCGGGTCAAGCTGAAGGCGGAGGTGCGCCGCGAATTCGCCGGCGACTTTGAGATCGAGGGCATTGTGGACATCATGCGGCTGAACGTCCGAAAATTCCTGACGAAGATGGACAACCCGGAGCGTCCGGTGTTCGTGCCGGACGAAGAACGCGACACCGTCCACGTCGTCCGCGGCAAACGGGTCTACCACGTCAACATCGTCATGCACTATTCGATGGAGGGGCATGAGGACCGCTATACCAGATACCGTCTGATTCTGTCGCGCAACGGAATAAAAGGAATAAACTACGTCGGCGAACCGGATATCTGATTTGCATAAACCTTCCGGCATGCTAATTTATTTTCAGAGGAAAAATTTGCAGGCAGGGGAGGAATACCATGGGTAAACTTGCGCCGTCATTGTATCTTTGCGCCGCGCTTCTTGCCGGGGGATGCTATCAGTATCAACCGCCGGACGCGGCGCTGCTGTCCGCCAAATTCACGCCGGAAAACCGCGAAGCCACCGACCGCATCCTGCTTGAAGAGAAGATACTGCGGCTGGACACCGCGAAAAACATCGCGGAAATGAACAACCAGAACTATCTGGCCGCCTATCACTTTGTCAATGCCGCGCGCATGCGCTACTATCAGGCGCTCGGCGCCTATGCGCCGGAAATCCGCGCCGGAGTGGACACCGGACAAACCGTGTCCGGAGCCAACGATATGCTCAATCCGCCAATGAATATCGCCGGACGCGAAACCGCGTTCCAGTCGCACGCCACGCTGAGCGCGTCGTGGCTGCTTTTCGACGGATTCGCCCGCTATCTCAGCGTTCTGGCGTCGTCCAGCGAATACAAGCGCGCCGCCGCCGAAAAGATGCGCGTGCTCTGCATGCTCAAGCGGGCGGTCGCCTACGCTTACTACGACATTCAGTATGCCCGTGAAATACAAAGGATTCAGGACGCGAACATCGTCTTCCAGCAAAAAATGCTCGGGATCGTCGCGCCGGAGGCCGCCGCCGGAAAACGGCCGGAAGACGAACGGCTCAACTTCAGCATCTTCGCCGGACTGGGCGAGACCGCGCTGCTCGACGCCGTAAACAGCGAAAATATCGCCGATTACGCCTTGTCGCAGTTGATGGGGTACAGCGAAGGCGCCCTGCCCGGCGATCTCGGCTTCGAGCCGTTTCCCGAAAAAATAGAGCGCATGTACTACGGAGTGGACAGCTGCATCTCAATCGCGCTTCAGAACAGCCCGGAAATGCACATCATGGAGCAAATGCTTGAAGTCGCCTATTATAATAAAATGAAGAGTTACAGCTCCTATTTCCCGACCGTCTACGGCGACCTGCAATACGACAACACGCAATTCAACTCCCATTATTCCGACTATCGGGTGCGCCACTCCACCTTCAGCCAGAACTCAATCTACTACGGCATCCATGCCGACCTTCTGCTGTTCAACGGTCTGGCCCGCTACAACGCCATGCGTGAAATGCAGACGCTGTTCGCCGTCTCCGAGTTCCAGATGGCGGAAACCTATCTGAAGATCATCAACGACATCCGCTCCGCCTACTCAAACTACGAGACCGCCTGGGAAAAATATCAGATTTACAAAAAACTGCTGCCGGAGGCGAAACTTCAACGCGACCTGGTGGAAAAACGTTATATCGACTACCACGCCAGCGTCGATCGCGTCGACAAGGTTCAGGAGTATTACGTCGCCGTCCAGACCAGCTACGCCGCCGCCGTAACCGACTTTGAAAAAGCCATCGCCCAACTCGAAGCCATTATGATGATAAACGTTTACACCCGTTGAAAAAAAACGGTTCGCGTGTTATATTATCAGATTGCTGATAAAACGTCAATCAACGAGGTCTGAACAATGGACAAAGCACAACAGGACGCGCTCAATTATCACAGTTCCCCGACTGCGGGAAAAATCAAAATCGTCTCGTCAAAACCCTGCGCCACCGCCCGCGATCTCTCGCTGGCCTACACTCCCGGCGTGGCCGTTCCGTGTCTGGAAATCAAGAACCGCCCCGAATCGATCTGGGAATACACCGCGAAGGGCAACATGGTTGCGGTCATCTCCGACGGCACGGCGGTACTTGGCCTCGGCAACATCGGCCCCGGCGCCGGACTGCCGGTGATGGAAGGCAAATGCGTGCTGTTCAAGCGCTTTGCCGACATCGACGCAATTCCGCTGTGCCTGTCCAAGGTATTCAACGAAAAAGGCAGGACCGACGCGGCGAAACTTATCGAAACCGTCGAACGGCTGGAGCCGGTTTTCGGCGGTATCAATCTCGAAGACATCGGGTCGCCCGCCTGCTTTGAAGTGGAAACCACGCTGAAAAAACGCATGGCGATTCCGGTGTTTCACGATGACCAGCACGGCACCGCGATCATTTCACTGGCCGCGCTGCTCAATGCGTTGAAGCTGGTCGGCAAAAAGATCGAAGAGTGCCGCTTCGTCATCAACGGCGCCGGCGCCGCCGGCATCTCCTGCAGCGAATTTTACATCAAAGCCGGAGCCGACCGCGCAAAATTCATCATGCTCGACTCCAAGGGCGTCATCTCAAAAAAACGCACCGACCTCAACGCCGAAAAACAACGCTTCGCCGCCGACACCGACTGCGAAACTTTGGCCGACGCCATGAAGGGCGCCGACGTTTTTCTCGGCCTCTCGGTCGGCAACTGCGTAACCAAGGAAATGGTGAAGTCAATGGCCGACGGCGCGGTGATTTTCGCCATGGCCAACCCGACGCCGGAAATTTTCCCGGCCGACGCATGGGACGCCGGAGCCGCCGTGGTCGGCACCGGCCGCACCGACTTTCCGAACCAGATCAACAACGTCCTCGGGTTCCCCGGCATCTTCCGCGGCGCCCTCGACGTGCGCGCCACCGACATCACCGAGAACATGAAGCTGGCCGCCAGTTTTGCCATTGCCGAAGTGGCAACCGAACCGGTTCCGGCGGAAATTCTCTCCGAACTGTCCATTGCCTACCCCGAAGACTTCGCCAACGGCGTTTTCGCCGGCGAAAATCCGATGAAGCGCACCTATGTGATCCCGAAGCCGTTTGACTCGCGGGTGGTTCCGCGGGTTGCCCGCCGGGTGGCCGAAGCCGCCATGAGCGACGGCGTCGCCGGGCGGAAAATCGAGGACATGGAAGCATATGAAACCGCGGTCGCGGCCAGAATCAAGGCCGCCAACCGCAACTGAAAAATCATCAGGACAACAACAGCATCATGAAAAAAATCAGAATATTAATCGTCGGTCTCGGCAACGTCGGCCGCGGCGTACTCAAGGCCATTGCGAACAATCCCGACCTTGAAGCGGTCGGCATCGCCTCGCGCAGTCCGGAGCGGGTGATGAAAGAAATCAAGGAGCTGCCGGTCGTAAAAATTGACGACCGCGCCGCAATCGAAAATCTCGGCGCCGACGTCGCGATTCTCTGCGGCGGCAGCAAAAGCGACCTGCCGAAACAGGGGCCGGAATTTGCAAAATTCATCACCACCGTGGACAGTTTCGACCATCACGACCGGATTCCTGAATATTTCGCCGAAATGGACAAAACCGCGAAAAACTCCGGTCACGTTTCAATCATCTCCACCGGCTGGGACCCCGGAATTTTCTCGCTGGAACGCACTTTGGCCAACGCCTTCATCCCCGGCGCGATCGCCCGCGGATTTTACGGTCTGACCGAAAAAGGCGGCCTCTCGATGGGCCATTCCGACGCGCTGCGCACCATCAAAGGCGTCAAGGACGCCCGGCAGTACACCCACGCCGTCCATGCCGCGATCGACGAAGTGCGCGCCAATTCCCGCAGGGACTTCACCGCCGGCGACCTGCACACCCGCGAATGCTTTGTGGTGCTTGAAGAAGGCGCCGACGCCAAAGCGATCGAAGCCGAAATCAAGTCGATGCCCGGCTACTTCGCCCCCTACAAGACCACGGTCAACTTTGTCAGCGCCGAGTATCTGGCCGAACACTGCAAGGGATTCCCGCACGACGGGTGCGTGGTCGCCTCCGGCGTCACCGGCGACGGCAATCCGGCGGTGGTCGAATATCACTGCCGCTGGGGCAGCAATCCGGAAGCCACCGGCAACGTTCTGGCCGCCCACGCCCGCGCCGCCGCGCGGCTGGCCGCCGAGGGAAAGTCCGGCGCGTTCACCATTCTGGACGTACCGCCGGCCTACTTCAGCATGCAGGATCACGCCACTTTATTGAAAAAATTCATGTAATCCGATGGTTTGCGGCTTGACTTGCAGACATTTGGGAGTAAATTAAATAGTCCGTATTGCTGTGGCATCCGATCATCTGCCGCGGCAAAAGACGGGAAAGATGACGGAGCAGGAAAGCAAAGGTCTCGGTAAAGACCGCATTCCATCGGCTCCGCCGAACAAAAACAAATCAGGAAAACTGTGAAATGAAAACTTATCTGGCAAAAACCGGCGAGATCAAGCGCGAACACGTGATCGTGGACGCGTCCGAAGCTCCGGTGGGTCGTTTGGCCGTGCTTATCGCCAACGCATTGCGCGGCAAGGATAAGCCTACCTATACCCCGCATATTGACACCGGCGCGTTTGTGATCGTCATCAACGCGAAGAAGGCGGTCTTCACCGGCCGCAAGAGCACCGAGAAGATGTACGAGAGCTTCAGCGGATATCCGGGCGGCCGTAAAGTGGTCAGCGCCAAGGAAGTCCGCGAAAAGAACCCGGAACGCATGATCGAAGAGGCCGTCTGGGGCATGATGCCGAAGGGTCGTCTTGGCCGTGCTCAGTTCAGCAAGCTCCGCGTCTATGCCGGCGAAGAGCATCCGCACACCGCTCAGCAACCCCGTAAACTTACTTTGGAGTAAATGACAAATGGCTAAAACTGATTTGATTTGGGCCACCGGTCGCCGCAAGTGCGCGGTCGCCCGCGTCCGCATTGCTCCGGGAACGGGCAAAGTCGTGATCAACTGCAAGGACTGGACCGAATATTTTACCACCGAAGCGCTCCGCGGCTACGTTATGCAGGTGCTGGACGCTGTTGACGGCAAGGATAAGTTCGACATTTTCGCCACCATCACCGGCGGCGGCATGGCCGGACAGGCCGGCGCACTGCGTCACGGCATCGCCCGCGCACTGCTCATTTTCAACGAAGACCTTCGGCCCACGCTCAAGGCCGCCGGAATGCTTACCCGCGACGCCCGCGTCAAGGAACGCAAAAAGGCCGGTCAGCCGGGAGCCCGCAAGCGCTTCCAGTTCTCCAAACGCTAATCGTTGTTCAAGGATTTCCGAATGGAGAAGATCAGAGTCGGAGTGGTCGGCGCCGCCGGATACGCCGGAGAGGAGCTTTTGCGCCTGCTCCTGCGTCATCCGAACGTTCAGATCACGGCGATCACCTCGCGCAAGAATGCCGGAGAGGGCGTGGAAAGTGTTTTTCCGCGCTTCACCGGTGCGGGGTTGACTTTTGTAGAGCCGAACGCCGCCGAACTGGCGAAAGTCTGCGATGTGGCGTTTTTGGCCCTGCCGCACGGTCTGGCCACCGAGTATGCGATTCCGCTGCTTGGCTACGGTGTGAAAGTGGTGGACATCTCCGCCGACTTCCGGCTCCGTTCGACCGCGAAATACAAGGA
>JAEWSS010000013.1 GCA_023459755.1 Verrucomicrobiota bacterium
TCATATCGGAGTCGAACAGCACCGCCGCCTCGTTCAATCCGGCAAACACCTGTTTGCGCAAAACACGCATCTCGCGTTCATAGCGAATGAACCGGAAGATCACAAAAACCAGCAGAAACACAACTGCCGCAAGCAGCACCGTCAACACAAACAACCATGCTCCGCCGCCTGAGGCGTCGGCGGCAAACAATGCCGGACGGGTCGAATAAAGTGTAACGGTGTCGTTCACGTCAGAATCGCCTCTTGTTCCGGTGCATCATTTCAATTTCTCAATGGCGATGCCGATCCGCCGCAGCGATTCGTCGCGTCCGAGGATTTCCATAAGTTCAAACGCTCCGCCGGGAGTGACCGATTGACCGGCCACCGCGATCCGCGGCGCCCAGGTGGCGAGATTAAGTTTCATATTGCGTTCCGCGGCATAGGCAGAAATTGCGGCGTTGAGCGCTTCGGAGCTCCACGGCTCGACCTTTTTCAGGATTTCCAGCACTTCAGGCAGCATCTCCGCGGCGAATTCAGGAGACGACTTGCACTTCTTATTGAAGAAAAGTTCATTGTCATATTCCGGGAGCTCCAGCAGAAAATGAATTTTTTCCGGAATTTCGGACAACACTCCGGTGCGCTGGTGAAGCAGTTTGGCGATCAGCTCCCACTTTCCGGCCAGCGGAGTACCTGCAAGCCGGGCGAACGGCTCGGCCAGTCGCACAAATTCATCGAACGGCAGAAGTTTCACATATTCGCCGTTCATCCAGGCCAGTTTGTCGTAGTCGAACACCGCCGGAGCCTTGTTGAGGCCGGACACGGAAAAACTGGCGACCAGTTCGTCCAGCGAAAAAATTTCGCGGTCATTTTTCGGCGACCAGCCGAGCAGCGCAATGTAGTTGATTATCGCGGCCGGCAGATAGCCTTCGGAGACCAGATTTTCAAAACTCACCGACCCATGCCGCTTAGACAGCTTGGCCACGGTTCCGTCCGGATTTTTCCCCATGATCAGCGGCAGATGGACGTAAACCGGAATATCCCAGCCGAACGCCCGGTAAAGCAGATTGTACTTGGGGGTGCTGGGCAGATATTCGGCGCCGCGAACCACATGGGTGATGCCCATGAGGTGATCATCGATCACATTGGCGAAATTGTAGGTCGGCATGCCGTCGCTCTTAAGCAGTATCTGATCGTCAAGCACTTTGTTTTCGATGGTTATTTCTCCGAACACGGAGTCGGTGAAGGTTGAGACGCCGGACTTGTCGATCTTCTGCCGGATCACATGCGGAACACCGGATGCGATCTTCTTTTTGGCGCTTTCAAGGTCGAAGTCGGGTTCCAGACCGTCGTCCTCCCCGGTCGTCTGCGCGGAGTCACCGGCCGCCGCGTCAGCGGCCGCCGGACGCGCGCCGGTTTCAAACGAATAGTAAGCCGCCCCCTGCCCCACCAGCTGTTCGGCGTATTTACGATATAGCGGCTTGCGCTGACTCTGGATATACGGACCGTAACCGCCGTCTTTGTCCGGCCCTTCGTCGTGAATCAGACCGGCGGTTTTCAGGGTATTGTAGATCACCTGGGTGGCGCCTTCGACATATCTGGCCTGATCGGTGTCTTCAATGCGCAGCACGAAAACGCCGTTGTTTGATTTTGCGAGCAAATACGCATAAAGTGCGGTGCGAAGGTTGCCGACGTGCATAAACCCGGTCGGACTGGGGGCGAATCTGGTACGGACAGTCATTTTTATCTCAAGCCTTTTGGTTTCCGGTAATTAATATACTAAATAAAGTACAACCTTATCGGACAAAAAGCAATACCGGAAAATGAAAAAACGCCAACCGTGCGTATTCCGACCGGATATTTCTGACAAAAAATATTTTTAACCGGTTATATCGAAACCTTCCGGCTTGGTGCTGTGCGGCTGCGAACCCCCGAAACCAGGGATCACCCAAGTGGCGACCATCGATTCGCTGCTCTGCGGAGTGTATGACGGTTCGCTCAGTGTGGGCGAAATCAAACAGTACGGCAACCTCGGCATCGGTACGCTGAACGGGCTGGACGGCGAAATGATTATGCTCGACGGCGTTGTCCACCAGCTGCGGGTGGACGGAAAATCGTATCTGCCGGTTGCAGTTCACCTGCGCGGAAAATTCAAAAACGCTTAACGCCCGTTCGGTTCCGATTCAGCAGAAACCGTACCGACCGCTCCGCCGAACTGAAGCAGGCCGAATCGTCGCGCAAATAACCCGATGCCGTATTCGGCATAAAAAACGACGTCCGTTTCGTCCGGGAAACCGGAGAACGAAAACGGACGCCGTCATTTTTTTCATTATCGGCGGAAAACTCAATCCTCCGCGGTAACGGCGAACAGGTAATACGGATACCCCTGCCCCGCGAGTTCAAGCGAGGCGATCTCCTTTTCCGGATGACGGTTTTCAATTGTCATAAACCAGATGCGCGAGCCATACGGAGTTCCGGGCAGCAGCAGCGAGCGCTTCATCGGCAGTTCGCGGCCGCAGTCGTCCCACGGCATGGCGATGTCGAACCCGTAGCGCACCGGAACGCGCTCCTCGGAGCCGTCGGTATAACGCAGAACATATTCAACCACGGTTACGCCTTTGTCGGTAATGACTTTAAGCGGCAGCATGGTGTGCAGAATATGCAGTTTGGACGCCGTGCGGCCGACCGGGATCGTCACCGCGTCCGGAAACACCGGATTGGACGGCGACTTAACCGTCACGGCGGAGAAATTTCCGTCGCGTTCGGCGGTCATGAACTTAACGCCGGAGG
>JAEWSS010000014.1 GCA_023459755.1 Verrucomicrobiota bacterium
TCCATTTTGCGGTGATGCGGCGTTCGCGCAGAAGTTCGATCAGGTACTCGCGCTCCAGCAGAACGGCGGGCAGTGAGAAGGCGCGAAGTTTGAGTTCATTGGTCATTTTTGCGGCATCCGGCGGCGACGTTTCCGGGAGGTTGTTGCGGACGGCGGCCAGCGAGACGAACCGCAGTTTGTCCGCCGCCGCCGACTTTTCAACGGCGCGGCCGAGCGTTTCGCGGATGACGGACACCGCCGGAAGGTCGTCTTCGGGAAGCCGGACGGTTTCGAGCCGGATGCCGCAGTCGGTTTCAAAAACCGCCAATATCCGGTTGTTTTCGTCAAGGCCGCGGATGACGGCGAAGAAGTCGGCGCCGTCCAGCGCGTTGCGTTTTATGACGGCGGCATCGGCGGCGAACACGGTCTGGAGACGTTGTTCGGCTTCGAGTGCCTGAAGCGCGGAGCGTTCCACAAAGTCGTATTCCCCGGAACATTCCGCCACGGCAAGGTCGGCCAGCGGGCGGTTGGCGTCGTCGTCGGAGACCACGGCGAATTTTGCCTCCGCACCGGCGGTAAAGACGCAGAGCGCCAGAAAAATTGTCATTATTGTTTTCATAATTTGAAGAAGACCGCGATGTTTTTTTCCTTGGTGCCGGCCGGGATGTACAGTCTGATCCGTTCCGGCGGCGATTGCAGTGAAAGTTGCTGGTTGGCGTTGTATTTTATTTCCCCGTCGGCGGTTTTTACGGTCCACCAGATCGAGTCGGAGTGACCTTTTTCGGGATTGAACAAGATATTATAAGTTTTTTTGTCGGTCGCCGCGGAGACGGTGAGATCGACATAGTTGTCCTGTTTGCATTCGAGCAGGTTTATGACAAGCGCCCGGGAGCTGCCGATATACTCCCATTTCACGTCGGCCGCCAGCGGCAGCCTGACCTTGATTTTCACCCGGTCGTCCAGATTGTCCTGATCGGAAAAAAGCAGTTCGTAACGGGCTTTCGCCTTGTCGCTGTGTTCGGCGAGCAGTTTGAGCGCCGGACGGTATTCGGCGGTGAAAATGATGGAGGAGTTCTGCTCCAAAGCGTCCAGCGCCCGGTCGTAATAATTCAGCTTCGGCTGGTTGAGGGCGGGTTCGAGATCGAATTTTCCGGCCAGATAAAAGGCGTGCCAGACAATCGGGTCGTCGGCGCTGCTGTTTGAGTACAAATAGCGGATGGCGTCCGGATATCCGGCTTCGGCGGCTTCGGACATCAGACGGCGGCTTTCCCCGTTTTTTTGTGTTTCCGGCGTCAGTGCCTGATAATATTTTGCCGCGACATGGTCGTTCCGGTCGATGATGACCCGGGTGGTCAGCCGGGTTATCGCCGGACTGTAGTCGTGCGGACGGTGCAGAAAAGCGACGAGTTGTCCGGAGCTTTGGGTGAGGTCGGGAATCCGGTCGAACATCGCGTTGACCGCGTCTAGATCGGGTTTCACGTGTTCGCAGCCGGCGTTGGCGGATTGTTCGCAGATGTCTTTAGCGGCGCGGAGATAGTTAAATGCGCGTTCAATTTCCTCCCGGCCGGCGTCTTCGGAGCGCGTCAGAAGTTCGCACAGCGACAGAATCGCCGGAACGTGTCCGGCTTCGGCCGGTTTCAGCAGTTTTTGACGGTTTTCTGGCGAAAATCCGCGAATGGTTCCGGGGCGCGGCACCCCGAATTCATAGGCTTTTTCCCACATCCGCAGGGTGATTTCCTGACTGTTTTCGCCGTGATGCGACAATGCGATCAGTGTGCGGGCGGCGACGCCGCCGACGCTGTTGAGTTTCTCTATATAACACTCTTTCAGCGGATATTTGCCGCGGAGCGGAAAGGTGGTGTTTACCGGGATGTTCTGATGGTTCCAGCGGTTGCGGATGACCACCGAGTCAACGCCGTTGAGCGGCGGCGGCCGCATCGGGTCCCAGATGTCGCGCAACTCTTCGCTTTTCATGACGAAGCCGTCCAGTCGGCTCAGCAGACGCGCCGCCGCGGGGTAGTCGATCGGAATGTCGTAATAACCGCGGCTGTAAATGAAATAGAGAGTGACGGCGGCCGGGGTGTTGCGGTCGGCGATTTTTTCGCAGTCGGCGACCGCTTCGGCGATTCTGCCGGCGGTGAATTTATCGACGATCGGGAAGTAGTCGTTCAACTCCTCCTCCGATACGCCGGCCGCCGCCGCAAGAGTGATGATCGCCGCGATCAGCACGGCCGCCGTCTTTCTCATGTTACTTCATTACTCCGAACTGCCCGGCGGCCAAATTGAGCGCCGCCTGACCGATCGCGTCTTTGGCGGCGATCACATAGGTGGCTCCGGCCAGCGTTTCCTTGGCGGCGCCGGCGGCGAGCAGGCGGTCGTCCTTACTGTAAATCGACAGTTCCACCCGTGCGGCGGCCGACCTGAATTTGCCGAACCCGCCCGACTCCACCGCCAGCGCCTCGCCCTTGATCGAAAAATCGGCCTCCTGACGGCGGTCGGTGACGTTGAAGCCGAGGCCGAGCAGCAGTTTTTTGAGCTCGGTTTCCGCCGCCGGATCGGGAATGGCGACCATGATGTCCTCCCGGATGTCGATATAAACCTTGCGGCCGCCGCCTTTGACGGTTTCCGCAAGCTGTTCAAGCACGGTCTGCTCAGAGGTGATCTTCGGCAGCAGTTTCTCGCTCTGGGTGGTCAGCTGCTGTTCGACTTTGGCGGCCAGCGGGGAGATAAGTTCGGTGAAGTCGCCCTTGCCGCTCATGCTGGCGCCCAGCACCCGGCCGGTTTCAGTTCCGATGACTTTCGCCACCGCAAAAGTTTTGTCGCCGGTGCGGAAGATCGAGCCGGTGATAATGATTTTCGCTCCGACCAGACGGCCGAGTTTGAGCTGGCTTTCCTTGTCGGTCAACCCGACGGCGGAGAGGTGAAGCTCCTCCAGCGCCTTGTCCAGTTCGGCGCGCTCGACCAGTTCGGCGCATCCGGACTCCATCAGGGCTATTGCGAAGAGTTCGGCGGCCGACTTCCCGGCGTCGGCATTTTCGCTCTGGCGGCGGTCGCGGTTCTCGAACGGCAGTACGGCCACGGTCGGAACCACAACGCTGGCGGCGGTTTCCGGCTTGACGGCGGCGGTTTCCGCCGTCGGCGCGGTGGCGGCGGGTTCATCTCCGGCGCGGCAGAACATTGCTGCCGACAGCAGTGCAACGGTCAAAAGTTTTTTCATATTTCCACTCCTATTGTTTAGTTTTGTCCGTTATCATTCGGGTTTTGAATCAGAATATGGGTCAGAATCAAATTATCGGAACCGGGGGCGTCCATTTTGCGGAAGCGCAGTTCGCGGGCGTCGCCGTCAAACTCCATCATGTTGCCCGACGACATTGAAACAATGCCGTAATCGGTGCGGTATTCACCGGCGACATTGTTGAATTCCCGGTTGAAGAACAGCAGATATTTTTTCGGCGACGGCGGCAGTTTTTCCCGGTCGACATCCACTGAGATCACCGCGTCCGAGCCGGACGGATTCAGGGCGAATTCCAGACCGCGTTCGGTAAATTCCGCGCTGAACAGCGTCGGGTCGTCGATCTGAATGTTTTTCAGTACTTCGCCCGGCGGAATCGAATGCGGATAAAGGTCGGCCTCCGGCATGGCGATTTGCGGCGACGGCGGCATCACTTTGGGGCTGACCTGATAGAGACCGTCCGGCATGGTGACGAGCAGACTTTTGCCGTCCGCGGCGGCCGATATGTGTTTGGATCGATCAAAACCGTTCATGATAATCGAATTGCGCGGTTCAAACATGTCGAGCAGAATGCAACCCGACAGACGGTGGCCGACCGGATCGTATTCCCGCATGACCAGATAGCGGCCGAGGCGCAGATCGCCGTTTACCGGGTCATACGGTTTGAGCATTACCGCGGTTGCCGGCAGACGGGGCGGCTCAAACGTGCGGAACTCGTTCGGCAGACGGGCGTCGGCGGCGGCAAAGAGCGGCAGGCCGGGGCCGGGATCGATAAAGACTCCGGAAAGATTATATGCGAACGCCAAGCCATATGCGAGCGGCATCTTGAGCGTGGAGACCCCGGTTTTGACGTTGGCTTCCACCAGCGCGGACACCTCCACGCCGAACCGTTTGCCGGAAAATACAATCAGCAGATGGTCGCCGTCCGCTCCGTTGGAGATTTTTTCCACCCGGTCGTTCCACGCAACACCGGGAATGGCGGGAGGCGCAACGGCGGCCGGCTCCGCTGTCGAAAAATCCGGCGACATCGCGAGCAGTTTGCCGCTGTTCTGCGCAATATAAAAAATCCGGTTCCCGGCAACGGCGTGATTGCCTTCGAAAAAACGGATATCCTTCGGCGGAGTGATTTCTTTGCCGTCGGCCAGCCGCCGGACCGGGCGTCCGTTACTGAATATGACGCCGTCTCCGGCCTCCGGGAGCGGCTTGGCGCGCGGAATCGCATTGTCGGGAAAGGCTATCCAGGTGTACTGCCAGCGGTCGGTACCGGGGGGGATGACGGCGATATAGTCGGTTCTGGACGCGAAAACAATACCGTTGCAGACGCCGGAAACTTCAACTCCGTTCGGTGCGAACGGCAGTCGCAGGTATGAAGGGCAGTCGGATGAATAGGTAAAGTTCCATTCTGCGAGGCGTTTTATCTCAAGATCGGGATTGGCCGCTTTCAGTTCGTCTTCAAAAAAGTACATTTTCCGCTGAAGATCGCGGGCGTTTTTCTCCTCATCGGTCGGTGGTGTTGTCCGGGTGGGGTCGAACTTGT
>JAEWSS010000015.1 GCA_023459755.1 Verrucomicrobiota bacterium
CGCCCGAACCTTGAACGTGTGCGTGCCGATCGAAAGTTTGGTCGCCTTGAAGTAGGCCTTGGTTGAACTGTATATTTTGCCGTTGTCCAGCATGATCTCGTATTTCGCAACCTTGCCGGAGTTGTCGGTTCCGGTCGTCCAGCTCAAAACCGAGGCATAACTCTTGTCCACCTCGCCCGAAGCGAGGCCGACCACCTGATCCGGCGCGGTCGCGTCCTTGACCGTAAACGTGATTTTGCCGGGTTTGCTCGCGTTGCCCTCGGCATCGTAGCCGATCACCGTGGCGGTGAATTTTCCGACGCCGAAGCCGTCCAGAACCGCCTTCCCGTCGGTGGTTTCCACGCTTTTGTCGCCGCAGCTGACCACATATTTGGCAATCGAGCCGGAGTTGTCCTTGCCGGTCAACGTGAAAGTCACCGAATAACCGTCCACCTGCGCCTTGCCGGACACCGAGGTCGGATCGGTCACGTCAGTCACTGTAAAGTTGTATTCGTCGCTCCATGCGCCGACGTTTTTAGCCGCGTCGATCGCCCGAACCTTGAACGTGTGCGTGCCGATCGAAAGTTTGGTCGCCTTGAAGTAGGCCTTGGTTGAACTGTATATTTTGCCGTTGTCCAGCATGATCTCGTATTTCGCGACTTTGCCGGAGTTGTCGGTTCCGGTTGTCCAGCTCAAAACCGAGGCATAACTCTTGTCCACCTCGCCCGAAGCGAGGCCGACCACCTGATCCGGCGCGGTCACATCCTTGATCGTGAAGGTGACTTTTTTGACGCTGCTTTCGTTGCCCGACGTATCCACCACCACCACACTGGCCGTATATTTGCCGACCGCCAGATTATCAAATGTCAACTTGGAGTCCTCGGTTTCCTTGGTCTTGCCGTTGACGGTTATCTTCATATACGCTATTCCGATGTTATCGGTGGCCTCAACCGCAAAGTTGACACTGTAATCGGAGACTCCGGCGCTGACCTTGCCGATTTTTGGTTTCTGCTTATCCTCTTCCTTGTCCGGATCTCCGACAGTCAGCACGAGATTGCCGTTTTTTATCACCAGCGAATATCCGTAGGCTCCGACGGAAAGTTTCTTACCGCCGGCGGTCAAACTGCCGCTGCTCTTATCGGCGTCGCCCATATAAACCGATATTTTATCTTTAAATCCGCCGGCATTGGCCGCCAGAACATAATCGCCTTTTTTCTGATCGGCCGAAACCGTGATCGCCCAATCGTCGCATTCAAACGCCGAAACATCGGTTATAATCGGCGAAGTCAAGGCGCCGAGTCCGCGCAGATCATATATTACCGTGGCGTCGCCGCCAAGTATCATCGCGCCGTTGGTAACGACCTGACCGGAAAAATAATTTTTTCCGGCAAGCTCACTGCGCAACTGAAATTCCACTTTGCTTCCGGCCGCCGCCGTGATGTCGGACACGATTCCGGCCCGCACCGTCAACGCTCCGCCGTCCTCGACCCTGGTGACTCCGGCGCTGCCGGCCACCAGCATGTTTCCGCCGGACGCCACAATCGTGTTGGAAGCCAATTCGCCCTGCAGCACCTCAAGTTTTGCTCCGCTGACCACGGTAATTCCACTGTAATCCGGCTTGACGACCGCCGCCTTCGGATAGCTGACAACTCCTTCGATGTCGTATGAATTCATTGTTTCCTCCATGTTTATACAATAACAGTTTTAATCTACCATATTTCGCTCTCGAATACAAGCCCCCCCGACGGTATAAGGAAAAAAAACATTATGCCAATTGTTTTCAATCGATTAGCATGCTATATTCATCAAAAAGTGCAAAAGAAAGGATTCCGATGAAACGGATTGTCTATATTTTTCTCATCGCGATAATGACCGGGATCGCCGTGCTCACGGTGATGAAACTGTTCTCCGATGGCGGACCTGAAAACAAAAAAAATACCGAACGCATGGCAATATCCACGGTTATGCCGGAGCACAAATCGCTCGCCGACATCCGCAGCTTCACCGGTACGCTGAAGCCGGACAGCACCTTCGATCTGGCCGCAAAAGTTCCCGGTAAACTGCTGACGATCAGCGGTTCGCTCGGCGACCGGCTGAACCCCGGCCAGAAAATTGCGAAAATCGACGACGTCGAATACATCCAGGCGCTCCAGCAGGCCAAGGCCGACCTTGAAACCGGCAAAGCCCAGCTGCTCGACGCGAAAATATCGCTGGAACAGGCCGAACGCGACTTCGACCGCTACCAGAAACTCCACGAAAGTAAAGTGTACAGCGATGCGCAGTTCGATCTTGCGCAGTCCACCTTGAACTCCAAACGCGCCATCGCCGCCATGCGCGAAGCCGAGGTCGCCAGGCTTCAGGCCGTTGCCGACAACGCCGCCACCAGACTGAACGACACCGACATTTGCGCCGAATGGAAATCCGGCACCCGGTTCATTGCAAAACGCTTTGTCGATCCCGGCGCCCTGATCGCCGCGAACCAGCCGCTGATGACCGTGATCGACATTTCATCGCTGAAAGCCGAAATCAACGTGATCGAGCGCGATTATCCGAAACTCAAACTCAAACATCCAGCCGTCCTGACCACCGACGCCTATCCCGGCAAAACCTTCTCCGGCTATGTCGCCAACATTTCCCAGGATCTCAACGCCAACACCCGGCAGGCGCCGGTACTGATAAAAATTCCAAACGCGGACAACGAACTCAAACCCGGAATGTTCGTCCGGGTCAATATTGAATTCGACCGCCGCGACAACGCCGTCACCCTCCCGCGCGAAGCATTTGTGAAACGCCAGAACCGCGACGGCGTATTCGTCTATCTGAAGGACGAAGGCGTGGTGCATTTCGTCCCCGTAACCACCGGATTGACGGTCGGCAACGACATTGAGATAATCGAGCCGTCCGATATAAAACTTCCGGTGGTCACCCTCGGAAACCATCAACTGTTCGACGGCACCCCGGTAATCGACCCCGAGTCGGCGTTCGGAACCGCCGCCGAAAAATCCGGAGCCGCAGAGTAATGAACATTCCCCATTTTTCGGTCAAACGGCCGGTATTCATTTCCATGGCCGCCTGCATCGTGCTGATTCTCGGCGGCGTGGCGCTAAAATCGCTTCCGGTTGACCTGATGCCGGAAATCACCTTCCCGGCACTGAGCATCAACACCACATACGAGGACGCCAGTCCGGAGGAAATGGAACTGCTGGTAACCCGTCCGATCGAAGAGGCGGTCGCCGCCGTAACCGGAGTTGACACCATCTCCAGCACCTCCGGCGAAGGCGCCAGCAACGTGACAATCGAATTCACCTGGGGAACCAATCTTGACGAGGCCGCCAGCGAAGTGCGCGACCGGCTCGACCGCGTGATCGCAAAACTGCCGGACGACGCCGACCGCCCGGTACTGCGCAAATTCGACTCCGGCAGCTTTCCGATCGTCCGCCTCGGCGTCGGCACAAAACTCGATATGCTCGAAGCCCGAAAGTTGATCGAAGACCAGGTGGTCTACCGGCTCGAACGCATCGACGGCGTCGCCTCCGCCCAGCTCGGCGGCGGGCTCGAACGCGAAATCCAAATCCTGTTCGACCGCGACAAAATAAAAAATCTCGACATGTCGCTGGACGAAGTGCTTGAAAAAATCCGCAGCAACAACATCACCACCCCCGCCGGCAATCTCAAGCAGAACCGCATCGAAGTGCGCGTCCGCACCCCCGGGACCTACAACCGCGTGGAGGAGTTGAAAAGCACCGTCATCGCCATACGCAACGGCGTGCCGATCCGCATCGGCGACCTCGGAGAAGTGCTTGACACCCACAGCGATGTCACCCGTTACGTCCGGGTGAACGGCGAACCCGGTATTTTTCTCCAGATTTACAAGCAGTCCGGCGCCAACACCGTTCAAGTTGCCGACGCGGTGCTCGAAGAGATCGCCCGCATCAACCGCGACTTCAAAACCGTCAACATCTTCGCGGTGATGAATGAGGCCGACTACATCAAGAGCTCGCTCAACAGCGTGGCGGACTCCGCAATCTACGGTGGCATGCTCGCCGTTCTGGTACTGCTGTTTTTCCTGCGCAACATCCGCAGTACGCTGATTATCGCGGTCAGCATTCCGATGTCGATCATTGCAACGTTCGCGCTGATTTATTTTTGCGGCTATACGCTGAACATCATGACGCTGGGCGGACTCGCGCTCGGCATCGGCATGCTGGTGGACAACTCAATCGTGGTGCTTGAAAACATCACCCGTCTGCGCGACAACGACATGCCGCGCGAACAGGCCGCCGTCAAGGGCACGTCCGAGGTGTTCGCCGCCATTACCGCCAGCACACTGACCACCCTTGCGGTGTTTCTGCCGCTGATCTTTGTTCAGGACATCACGGGAGTGATGTTCCGTCAATTCTCGATGGTGGTGCTGTTTTCGCTGCTCTGTTCGCTCTTCACCGCGGTCACGCTGGTGCCGTGCATGGCCGGGCTGCTGCTGGGCAAAAGCGTCCGGCACGACGCAAAATCCGACGGTGAAAAAATTCCGTGGTCGCAGCGCTTTTTCGTCTGGAGCGGCCGCGCCTTCGCCGCTTTTGAAGACACCTATTCGTCCATACTGCGCGACGCGCTGAACCATAAATTTTTAGTGATAACCGGGTCGCTCGCGCTGCTTGGCGCATCGCTGCTGCTGCTTCCGAAAATCGGCACGGAGTTCATGCCGGTAAGCGACGCCGGCGGCATCCGCGGCACGCTCGAAGAAGCGGTCGGCACCTCGCCGGAAGAGGTCAACAACACCGTGATCTCAATGGAGGACGCCTTGAAGAAGCAGATTCCGGAAATGACCGGCTGGGTGACCAGCGCCGGAAGTTCCGGCTGGCGCGCATCGGGCGGTCACAAGGCGAACTTCAACATCAAGCTGACGCCGCGCACCAGGCGCGAACGCACCAACGAGG
>JAEWSS010000016.1 GCA_023459755.1 Verrucomicrobiota bacterium
GCGCCGTAACACACCACGTTGCCGACCGCCACGTTGTTCTCCGGAACCAGTTTCGACTCCGGAGCCGGCCGGACAACGATGCATCCGCCGGACAGCCCTTTGCCGACAAAGTCGTTGGCGTCGCCCTCCAGCGTCAGCCTGACGCCGGAGGCGAGAAACGCTCCGAAGCTCTGCCCGGCGCACCCGGTGAGCACAATGCTTATCGTTCCGTCCGGCAGACCGGCATGACCGTAACGCCGGGCGATTTCACTCGACAGCCGGGTTCCGACCGTCCGGTTCACGTTGCAGACCGCATGGCGGATCTCCACCGGTTTGCCGGTTTCAAGCGCGGCGGCGGCCCGCGGGATCAGCACTTCGTCGTCGAACGTGCCTTCAAGGTGATATTTCGCCGCCGGATTGAACCGTACCGGCGCACCGGGGGCAACATCGCAGAACAGCGCGGAGAAGTCGAGATTTTTAGCCTTCCAGAAGTTGATCGCGTGGTCGGTCTCCAGAAGATCGACGCGCCCGACCGCCTCGTCCATGCTGCGCAGTCCGAGTTTCGCCAGATAGCCGCGCACTTCGCCGGCCACGAACATCAGGAAGTTTTCGATGTATTCCGGTTTTCCGCTGAAAAATTTTCTCAGCTCCGGGTCCTGCGTCGCCACGCCCACCGGACAGGTGTTCTCATGGCATTTCCGCATCATCACACAGCCGAGGCAAACCAGGATCGTGGTGGCAAAACCGAACTCCTCGGCGCCGAGCAGTGCTCCGATCATCACGTCGCGGCCGGTCTTGAGCTGACCGTCGACCTGAAGCCGCACCCGGTCGCGCAGACCGTTGAGCTTCAGCGTCTGCTGCGCCTCGGACAATCCCAGCTCCCACGGCAGTCCGACATGTTTGATGCTCGACAGCGGCGAAGCTCCGGTTCCCCCGTCGTACCCCGAAACCAGTATCACGTCGGCATGGCCTTTCGCCACACCGGCCGCCACCGTTCCCACGCCGACCTCGGAAACCAGTTTGACCGACACCCGCGCCGAATTGTTCGCGTTGCGCAGGTCGTAGATCAACTGCGCCAGATCCTCGATCGAATAGATGTCGTGATGCGGCGGCGGTGAAATAAGCGATACTCCGGCCATCGAATGACGCACCCTGGCGATCTCGTCGTTTACCTTGTGACCGGGCAGCTGACCGCCCTCGCCCGGCTTCGCCCCCTGCGCAATCTTGATCTGAAGCTCACGGGCGTTGACCAGATATTCGGCGGTGACACCGAACCGGCCGGAGGCAATCTGCTTGATCGCGCTCGAACAGCTGATTTCGCCCGGACGGGTCACATAACGCGCCGGGTCCTCGCCGCCCTCGCCGGAGTTGCTCATTCCGCCGAGTTTGTTCATGGCGCGGGCGATCGTCATGTGCGCCTCCGGACTGATCGAGCCGAAACTCATGGCGCCGGTCACAAACCGTTTGACAATACTTTCCGCCGGTTCCACCTCGTCGATCGGAACCGGAGTGGTTTCCCTGAACTTGAACAGACCGCGCAGAGTGCAGAGGTGACGCTCCTGATGATTGATGTATTCGGCGTATTTTTTGTAGGCGTCGGCGTCATTTTCGCGCACCGCCCGCCGGAACAGCGTGATGGTCTCCGGGTTCCAGAGATGATTTTCGCCGTCGGCGCGGAACAGATACTGTCCGCCGGAGGGCAGAACGCCGTCCGGATCGGTTGCGGCGGCGGAGATTCTGGACGCGACCTCGGCCGCCACTTCGCTCAACCCGATGCCGCCGATGCGCGACGCGGTTCCGGCGAAAAATTCGTTCACAAACCCGGAATTCAACCCGACCGCCTCAAAGGTCTGCGCACCGCGGAAACTGCGCAAAGTGGAGATCCCGAGCCGACTCATGACCTTGAGCAGACCTTTGCAGATCGCGTGAATATAGTTTTCCGCCGCTCCGGCGGCATCAACTCCGGGCAGACGACCGTCGGCCGACAGCCGGGTCACGCTCTCCAGCGCCAGATACGGACAGATCGCCGTGGCGCCGTACCCCAGAAGCAGTACATAATGCATAACCTCGCGCGGTTCGCCGGACTCGATCACCAGTCCGGCGGAAGTCCGCAGATGACAGGAGATCAGATGACGGTTCACCGCCGCGGTGGCCAGAAGCGCCGGAATCGGGGAAAGTCCGGCGGCCAGTCCGCGGTCGGAAAGCACGATCACGCTGCGACCGTCGCGAATGGCTTTTTCGGCGCGGGCGGAAAGTTCGACGAGCGCCGCACGCAGCGCCGGTTCGCCGCGCGATGCGTCGAACCCCATCGGCAGAGTGGCCGCCTGAAAGGTCGGTATGGCCGACGAGCGCAGCCGCTCAAGATCCTCCGCGGTCAGTATCGGATGCGGCAGTTTGACCAGATGCGCATGATGCGGCGACTCTTCAAGGATGTTGCCCTGATTGCCGATATAGGTCATGGTGCTCATCACCAGCTGTTCGCGGATCGGGTCGATCGGCGGGTTGGTGACCTGGGCGAAAAGCTGTTTGAAATAATTGTACAACAGCTGCGGTTTGGCGGAAAGCACCGCCAGCGCCGCGTCGTTGCCCATTGAGCCGACCGGTTCGGCGCCGGAAAGCGCCATCGGCTTCAGAATAATGTCGATGTCCTCGCGGCTGTAGCCGAACAGACGCTGACGGCGGTTCAAGTCGGCGGCCGGCGCCGGCGGCGTGACCGAGTCGAACAGTCCGTGCAGGGAGATGCGGTTTTCCTCCACCCAGCGGCGGTAAGGCTGACTGCGGGCGACCGAGGTCTTGATCTCGCGGTCATTCATGATGCGGTGTTTTTCGAGGTCGAGATAGATCATCTCTCCGGGGCCGAGACGACCTTTGCGCACCACTTTGCGCTCGTCCAGATCCAGCACGCCGGACTCGGACGCCAGAACAAACACGCCGTCGTCGGTAATCGAGTAGCGCGCCGGACGCAGTCCGTTGCGGTCGAGCATGGCGCCGGCGGACACCCCGTCGGAAAACGCCACCGCCGCGGGGCCGTCCCACGGCTCCATCACCGCCGAATGGTATTCAAAGAAGCCGCGCACGTCGCTGCCCATATGATAGAGTTTCCCCCATGCCTGCGGCAGCAGCATCAGCATGGCATGCGGCAGAGAACGTCCGCAGGCCACCAGCAGCTCAAGCATATTGTCCAGTGAAGCGGAGTCGCTCTGGGCGTCTTCGATCAGCGGCAGCAGTTTCTTGATGTCGTCGCCGAACAGCGGCGAGGCGAAGTACGGCTCGCGCGAACGCAGACAGTTCAGATTGCCGCGCAGCGTGTTGATCTCGCCGTTGTGGGCGAGATAACGGAACGGATGCGCCAGGCTCCAGGTGGGAAAAGTGTTGGTGCTGTAGCGCTGATGAACCAGGGCCAGTGCGCTTTTGAAGTCCGGGCTGTCGAGGTCGGGATAAAATCCGCGCAGCTGCGGCGCCAGCAGCAGACCTTTGTAGACGATCGAACGCGACGAGAAACTGACAATATAGCATCCGCTGTCCGCGAATCCGCGCCGCAGCTCCTTTTCGATCAGGCGGCGGATCACAAACAGCCGCCGCTCCAGTTCCGCGCCGGAGACGCCGGGAATCGACACAAACACCTGACGGATGTCCGGGCAGCCCGCTTCGGCGGTGCGCCCGATCCGGCTGTGATCGGTAGCCACCGTCCGCCAGAATTCAAGTTTTGCCCCCTCCTCGGCGATTATTCTATTAATAGTAATAATACAGGCGTCGCATACCGCCGGGTCACGCGGGAGAAACATCATTCCCACGCCGTAACTTCCCGCCGGCGGCAACTCCCTGCCGCCGGCGACATGAAGCCGGAAAAACTCGTCCGGCAGCTGGCAGTAAACGCCGGCGCCGTCACCGGTCTCCGGATCGCTTCCGGCGGCGCCGCGGTGCATCAGGCGCTCAAGCACCTTGACGCCCATTTCAACAATGTCGTGTCCGGCCTTGCCGTCCATTCTGGCGACCAGCCCCACGCCGCAGGCGTCGTGTTCATTTTCAAAATTGTAAAGTCCGCGATTTTCCGGCGCGCCCGCCGGCCGACAACCTCCGGCGCACTGCCGGGGCCGTTCCTGATGCTGATTAAGTTCCTGCATAAATATCGACTCAGCTCCTTTTAAGTTTGTATTTCGCGTGTATATTTTAGCAAATGCCGTGCCAAACGTCCGACAAGCTCAAGTCGCCCCGGCACGGCGGTCGAAAGCCGACACATTTTTGTACACAAAGCCGCCGATGTGATACATTTTTTTCACACTTCCGGCAGTTATGAATGGACGGCGGATGACTGGCAAGCTCAAAAGCGGCACTTGGCACGCCGTTTGCTTACAGTCTTGGCAGAAAACAAACAACCCGAAAGGAGTTCAGTAATATGAGCAACGCACCGAGAGTGGCGGCGATCAACGCGATCGCCTCCCGTCCGGCCGGGGAGTACCCTCCCACCAACGTCCCCGGAACCGAAATCTACGGAGAGGACGTGTTCAACGTCAACAGTATGCGCGACGCGCTCCCCAAGAGTGTCTACAAGAAACTTATCGCCACCGTGCAGTCCGGCGAACCGCTTGATCCGGCCATCGCCGACGATGTGGCCACCGCCATCCGCCAGTGGGCGATCTCACGCGGCGCCAGCCATTATACCCATTGGTTCCAGCCGCTCACCGGCGGAACCGCCGAAAAACACGACGCGTTTCTGGAACCCGACAGCAACGGCGACGCCATTCTGAACTTTTCCGGCAAAAACCTCATCGTCGGCGAACCCGACGCCTCGAGCTTTCCGTCCGGCGGTCTCCGCGCCACCTTCGAGGCCCGCGGCTACACCGC
>JAEWSS010000017.1 GCA_023459755.1 Verrucomicrobiota bacterium
CCGGATAAGCGTCGGCCAGAACCGCCACGCCGTCACCGGCGGTCGCAGACTTCAACGCCTGACCGAAAGTCCGGCAAAGTTTGAATTCAACGCCGTATTTCTTCAGCAGAATCGCAAAATCTCCACCGTCTTTTGAAACAATGTACAGCATTATGTGAAAATCCTTTCATGTTTGACGTTTTAATATACTTGCAAAACGGTCGTTTGCAAAGTAAATTTTAATAAAGGAGAACCCGTAATATGAAGCGCAGGGATTTTTTTATTACTTTGACAATTATTGTCGGAGCGCTGCTGCTGCGTGTCGTCGCCGCAGTTCAACTGGCGTCCGGCGCTGCGGCGGTGTACAATCCGAGTCCGGCAACCGACATGGCGACCTATTGGGAGCTTTCCGGAAAAATCATCCACGGCGACTATTCCGGGGTGTTTTATTATCAACCCTTTTATTATGCCGTATGGCTTCCGGCACTGCGGCTGGTCTGGAATTCAATCAACATGGTGATCGCGGCGCAGACGGTGATCGGCGTGCTCGTGGTTCTGCTGACAATGTCCACCGGAAAAATGATCGGCGGACGGGTGACCGGATGGATCGCCGGCGTTTTGTGCGCGGTATGCACTCCGCTTTTGCTTTATACGCCGTTTCTGATCATTGCCAACGTTCAGACGCTCTGGGTGGCGTTGATCGCCTGGCTGGGCGTCCGGTTGATAAAGCGGGGCGGCGGCTTGAACTACTGGCTGCTGAGTTTTACGCTCGGCGCGGCGATTCTGACCCGTGGCAACGCCTGGTATGTTTTTCCGATCGTTGTCCTGTTGTTTTTCCGAATATGGGGGTGGCGTCGCGCCGCGGCGGCCTCGGGATGCACGCTGCTGGTAATTTTGTTGATTCAGCTTCCGTTCATTTGGCACAATACGGTTGAACTCGGCAGGCTGTCCGGGCCGTCTACCGCGGCCGGTCAGGTAATGGCGCTGGGCAATACTCCGGAGGCGCCGCCGGGAGGCCGCGACTTCAACACTTCCGCCGGTCCGATGGAATATCCGGACAGCTGGCAGCGCTGGATGGCGGAGGCCGGAACCCGGACGGTGTTTTCACAGATTTTGGATTGGGCCCGGCGCGAACCGGCGGCATTTGCCGAGCTTCAGTTCCGCAAACTTCTGATGTTTTGGGACTGGCGGGACATTCCGAACAATGTGGCTTTGTTCGGCGAGGGGGCGGTTTCGTATGTCGGCAGTTTATTTTTCGTTCCCGGTATAATTATCGCGTTTGCGCTGGCGGAGCTGCTTTCCAAGTTGAGACGGGCGGCGGCGCGGCGGCGCGGCGACTGGTTTTTTATTCTGCTTCTGATCGTCGGATACTGGTTTTCCACTGCGGCGTTTTACAATCTTTCGCGGTTTCGCGCACCGGTTTTTCCGCTTCTTGCGGTGTTTGCCGGATTATTTGTGGTGACGGCGGCGCGACGGTTTGTTCTCTGTCGCCGCGGCTTTTATCTGACCGCGGTTCCGGCTTTGCTGACGGGGGTGTTCATCACGTTCGCCGGATATGATTTTTACAGCGAACATTGTGAAAAAACAATGATGCGTCTGGTGCGGCCGGACGGAGTGCGCGACGGCGATACGATACGGGACAACGGTCCGTTCAGCTTCGGAGGTTGGCGCGAGTTGAAGGTGCGGCCCGGCGACCGGATCGTCAAGCGGCTGGCCGTTCCGAGTGAAACCGGCGGAGTGGCAACGCTAAATGTGGCGCCGTCCGACCGCCGCCGACTGCCGCTGTCCGTTGAACTGCCGAATGGAAAAATTTATTCAGGTATTGAAAAAGTTACCTTTCCGGTGTCCGACCGCGGCAATATTGAATTCAAGGTAGTCGGCAATCCTGGAAACAGCGCGCTGGTGATCGATCTCCATCGTGATTACGGCCGCACCGAGGTGAACGGCCGTCCGGCAGCCGGCGAACTGGTGATGTCGGCAACCGCCGCAGAACAACCGGACTCTTTATGAGCCGGCAAGTTATTTGAGCATGCCGTCGTCTTGCAGTTTCTGCAGTTCGTTCCGGATCTTTTCCATGGTTACCGGTTTCAGCAGCACGCCGGCAAAACCGCCCAGATCGAAATTGCTGCCGGCTTCACTGTCGGCGGTGACCGCAATGATCGGCAGCGTTGCGCATTCCGGCATATTGTGCAGTTTTTTTGCCAATTCGCTGCCGTTGATGTCCGGCATCCACATGTCGGAGAACAGAACGTCGGGGCGCTGCCCGGCGGCGATGAGTTCCAGCAGCGCGGCGTGATTGGTCATATATTCGGTGTTCATTCCGGTTTTAGTCAGCATTGACGACAAAACCATGCAATTTGTCTTTACGTCATCAAGCACCCATGCTGTGCCGTGAAACAATTTATCCGTGCCGACTGCGTTATAATTCCGCCTGACGGAGTGACGGCGTATTTGTATTCCGTTGAAGCGAACCGAAAATGTACTGCCGACACCTGGCTTGCTCTTCAGTGAGATTTCCCCGCCCATGCGTTCCACCAGCTTCTTGACAATACTGAGGCCAAGACCGGTTCCGGCCGCCGACCGGGTGCCGCGCATCGGTTGTTCCACCTGAAAGAACGGTTCGAACACCAGTTTCTGAAGTTCCGGAGCAACGCCGATTCCGGTGTCGATTACGCTGATGACAATATCGGCCGACTTTTCAGTTGCATTATTGATTTCAAGCTCAATGCAAATTCCGCCGTGCTCGGTGAATTTTACCGCGTTGCCGACCAGATTTACCAATATCTGCCGCAACCGGGGGGCGCTTGACCAAATGTCCGGCACTTTGTCCGGGAGCACCGCGGTCAATTCAAGATGTTTCTTGGCCGCCAGCTGCTGAAGCATGCATTTGATGTTTTTCAGCAACTCCGCCAGCTCGACCCATTCGCAGGTTACGTTCAACCTTTCCGACTCCAGTTTTGACATGTCGAGCACATCGTTGATGATGTTGAGCAGCGAATCGCTGGCGTTGCGCATTTCTTTGAGATGTTCCCGGATATTGGCCGGCGGGTTTTCCAGTTCAAGCAGTTCGCTGATGCCGACAATGGCATTCATGGGGGTTCTGATCTCGTGGCTCATGGTGGCCAGAAAAGTGCCTTTTGCCATATTCGCCTCTTCGGCGGCTTCGCGGGCGCGGATCAGATGCTCCCGCGCCATATTTTCCATTGTGGTGTCTGCTACGCTGGCCAAAATGTTGAGCAGGTTGCCTGACGTGTCGAAAACCGGCGTGGTGGAAACCAGATAGGTATGTCCGCCGTCAAGCGTAATCTCCATTTGAACCGGCTTCCCGGTCTTGACGGTGGCCTGTACCGGACAATTCTCCGGTACTACGGGGAAATGGCAGATTGTCGGGCTGCAGCTTTTTCCGTCATGCGCTAAAAACGGCACCGAGCCGGACCGCCATTTTTCCGCGGCAAGATTGCGGCTTACCAAGCGGCAGTGTGCGTCAAACAACATGATCGGAATGTTGATATTGTTCAGAATAAGTGTTTTCTCGCGCTCGCTGGAAAACAGCTTTTCAAACTGCGAACGCCGGAACAATGCAAGACCGACGGCATTGGCCGCCGCCTGAATGGCTCTTTCATCCAATTTGCTGATCTCGCGCTGCTGTCTGAATCCGAGGGTGAAGAAACCCCATAGCCGGTTTTCAAAAAATATCGGAGCAAGCAAAACAGATTTCATTCCGAATGATCTGTAACGGGCGACCAGCGCGTCCGGCAGAACTTTTTCCGCGTCTGCAACATCTAGATTGTTTATCATTATCGTCTGATGGTCGTTCAGCCGGTAGAGCGCGCGATTGTTGTCCAGCGGCAGATGGATGGGAACCGGCGGCGGCGTTTCGCTTTTGTCATCCGCCGAACACCAGCGGAATGCAATGGCGGCGCCGGAATAATCCGGATCATAGACTGCCACGTTGCTGAGATCCGCGTTGGCCGGAGACGCAACCCTGGTCAGCAGACTGCGGATGGTGCGGTCAAAGTCCATTCCTTCGGCCACAACGGACAGACAGCCATTGGCAATGCGTTCACTTTCCACATAATTGCGCAATTCAGACAACAGTCTGGTGCGTTCATCGTTGGCGCGTTCGTCACTGGTAACGTCCATAGTCATGGTGAACAGCAAAGAGTTGTCGTCGTCGATCTGCGCCAGCGACTTTATAATCCGGAATATGCGTTCTTCGCCTTTGGCATACAGTTTTGATTTGTATTCGATTTTGCGTCCGGTGCGCACCACATCGGCGTCTATCTCCTTAATCGCGGCCAGATAGTCGTCGGGAAAAACGCCAAGCTCCGAAGTGAAGTGCCCGATGGCGTCGGCGGATTCAACGCCGAACATTTCCGTCATTTCCAAATTCCACAGAACGTGACGGTAGCCGTCGGCGGGGTCTTTGGCCGTGATTCCGGCCGGACAGCTCGCCAGAAGACAGCTGACAATCTGGAGATTGCGGCGCGCCTCCATTTCCAGTTTTTGTTCCTTGGTGATGTCAAAACTGATGCCGAGCAACATCTTTTTATCGCCGGAAAGCATTAGTGTCGATTTCAGCGTGTGCATGACCTGGATGCCGTCATTGGTCGGAACTTCTTCAATGATATCGGCGACTGAACCGGAGGAAAGCACCTGTGCGTCGTCGGCCAGATATTTTTCCGCAGTTTCGGGCGGGAATATTTCGAAGTCGGTTTTTCCGTGTATCTCCTCCGGCGAGCGGCCCATTTTTTCGGCCATTGCGTTGTTGCAGAGAATATAGCGGTTGTTATCGTCGCAGTCCTTCAAAAAAACCATGCACGGCAGATTGGCCAATACCGAGGAGAACAGCGTGTTGGCGTTGCGGTATTTGTTTTCGGTTTCCACCAGTTCGGTTATGTCGTGCAGCGCCAGAACCGAACCGATCACCTGGCCGTTGCCGTCGATCAGCGGACCGGCTGCGCCTTCCACCAGACGGCGCGACCCGTTGTGGCCGATCAACGCGGTGTCCGACGGAATTTTTACGCGGCGTCGCTCCGCCATTGCGGTTGTGGATGGCGAGAAGTTGGCGCGGCTCCCGGATGTGTCGCGCAGGCTGAGCAGTTCGGACAACTGAAGTCCGATCAGATTCTGTCCGTCGAGGCCCATCATTTTCACCGCCGCCGGATTGCATATTGTTATCCGGTCGGTTCCGTCGGTGGCGACGACCGCGTCGGAAATTGACTCCAGCGTCAGGCGAAGCCGGTCGGCGGCGGTTTCCCGGTCAAGCGTGCTGCGATGAAGTTCGTCGATATTCTCTGAATACCAGAGGACGCAATCTTTGCCGAAACGGTGTATCGGCAGGCGGACGAAGATGGCCTGCCGGTGTTCTCCGTTTATCGTATAAGATTTTTTCTGCAATTTTTGACGGTCGGCGCGAACCTCTGCCAGCATGCGCTGAAATTCGACGCGATACGGCTCCGGCATTTCTTCAATGCTTTTGATGTTCGGATGCGTAATGATTTGCGAGTCCGTGTCGTCTTTGGTAAGCAGACTGAACAGTATTTTGTTGTCTTGGTCGGCCACACCGATCCGCAGCGGAAGATTGCGGAATATTTCGGATACCATTTCCGCGTGGCGGCGGACCCGCAGCAGACGCAGGATCACCAGCAGCATCAGCAGAATTATGACTGCGCCGCTTCCTGAAATGTAGAAAATCAGCGGCCAGACCGGTTCCGGCGGCGGATTGACGATTTCAGCCTCCAGGGGGATTGCGTTAAGATCGGCCCCCAGCGCGGTCAGGACTTTGTAATCGACCGTGAGCGCGGGTGACTCGTTTTTGAATGGAATTCCGACCGCTGATTCTTCTTTCAGAACACGTTCGGCCAGATTGGCGATCATGGCGCCGCAGTTGTCGGCCTTCAGCACCCGTTCGCCGGCCAGTCCCGATCCAAAGCCGTCGTCGCTGAGTGAAAACACCGGAATTTTGTGTGTTTCGGCAAGCCGGGTGATGAAGGCGTGTTCGGTCATTATCTTTTTCTCCGGCGCCGGTATCGGCCAGCCGCTGAGAATCACGATCGGAGTGGTGTTCGATTTTTCAATTTTTGCGAGGATGTTGTCCGGTGAACTTTCCGCGCCGAACAGGCAGGTTATCCGGCGCCCCGGCAGCTGCGTATTCATTCGATAGCGTATTTCGTTGCATTGCTCCGGCGGAGTTTCCGCCGCTGCGGCGACAATGATGTCTTGCGACTGCGGGAAGAGTCGCGCCGCCTGAACGGTTATATTGTCCAGCATGTCGTATCGCACGGTTCCGGTGACATTGGCGTATTGATTCCGCAGGCGTTGAAGCTCGCTTTGTTTAAGTCTGGCGGCGATAAGCGGAACTCTCATGCCGATGGCTTCACGTTCGCTCACCAGAAAATCGGCGGAGATGCCGTCAAATGTTATCACCGCGCCGCACTCGTTGCTGGAGAATTCGCTTTTCAGCTCCTCAATGGCACGGCGCCGGCGGAATGACCCCGGAAGACCCGGAGTGATATAACGAATGCGCGGATAAAGCATTTTTTCGCCGTCGCGCAAGGCGGCCGCGGTTTGAATGAGAACGCCGTCGAGCCATCTGGATTTCAGTTCGACCGGCGCCAGAAGTAAAACGGTCGTCGACCGACCGTCTTCCGCCTGAGCCGATGAACGCCACAGCGGAAATAGCATCAAGATGACAACCGCCAGAAAAGTCTTCATACCTGTCACGAAGTCAACCCCCCGTTCCTTCGCCGCTCTTTATTTGGATATAGTATCATTATTTATTCTTTTGTCAAGTGCGCAAGCGGTCTTTATTTTTGCGAAATTTGAAATAAAACAAAAAAAATGGTTGCGGCTACTTGAATGAAGGCGCAAGTCTTGTATGTTATAGCAGAACAGTAAAGATTATCGGAGACGGTTTTATGGAACTGAAAACATATGAACGGGACGGCGCTGAGGTAATCGAAATCAATGGCCGCCTGGATGCCGAATTCGCGGAAATGCTGCGGTCTGAATTTTTGAAACTGATAGCTTCGCACCGCAAATTCGTGCTTGATTTGTCGGGAATGGAGTATCTGGACAGCACCGGACTCGGCGCCATTGTATTCTGCTTGAAAAGCAGCAGCGAATACAACGGGAAACTGGTGCTGGCCAACCTCGGAAGCAAGCCGCGCATGATTTTCACCATCACCAGGGCATCAAAAATATTCGATATTTATGACGATCTGGATTCGGCGCTGAACGCGGTCAACGCTTGACGCCGCTTTTTGCCCGGATCGGAAAGTAATATCAATGAGCGGCAATCCTCTAAGGAAAAAAATGACCGACCGTGATCGCGATGAGCTGATGAATCTGCTTTTATCGCGGGTCGATTGCGGCGTGGCCCGGCGTGCGCGGCGCAAGATCATGTTCTGGAATTTTACGGTGAAGAGCGCCTACTTCTGCAAGCGGCTGTTCGACATACTGGGAAGCATCTTTATTTTGATGGCGCTGTCGCCGGTTTTTATTGCAACCGCGCTGCTGGTTAAACTGGACTCGCCGGGGCCGATCATTTACCGTCAACTGCGGGTGGGGCGCGACGGGCGCCATTTCCGCTTTTACAAATTTCGCAGCATGTACGTTGACGCGGACAAGCGCAAGGCCGCAATGCTGGCTGAAAACGAGTCGTCGGACGGCGTGATCTTCAAAATGAAGCGAGACCCCAGAGTCACCCGCGTCGGAAGATTCATCCGCAAATTCAGCATCGACGAACTGCCGCAGATTTTTAACGTTCTGACCGGAGATATGAGTCTGGTCGGGCCGCGGCCGCCGTTGCCGTCGGAAGTCGATCTTTACACGCTGGATGACCGCAAACGCCTGAATGTCACTCCCGGCATCACCGGCCTCTGGCAGGTTTCCGGCCGCAGCGATATTCCGTTCAAACAACAGGTTCAACTGGACAAGGAATACATAAAAAGTCAGTCGATCTGGCGCGATCTGGTTATAATGCTGAAAACAATTCCGGCGGTCTTCTCCGGCCGCGGAGCCTATTAACCATGAAGTGCATAATTAACTGCACCACCCGATCGGCCGGATGGGTGACGGAGTCCTTTCCCGGTCTGGCGCCCTATATGCTTTGCATCGGCAACAAGCCTTATCTGGAGTATCTGCTGGACTTCTGCGCACTTGCCGACATCGCCGAGGTGCTGGTGGCGTCCGGCGATCCCGGCGCCGAATGGAGCTATGCTCTGGGCGGCGGAGACCGTTGGAATCTGAAGCTTTCCTACCGTAAAAACGACGAAGACCTGACCGGGGCGGCGCTTGCGGAGAAATTTTCAGAATTCATCGCCGGCGACGACGTGCTGCTGTTTCAGGGCATATTTATGCCGGTGTACGATAAACGCGAATTCCGGCTGCCGGAATGGGCTGCCGACGGAATTGCGGCGGAATTGACGCCGGCCGGCGACGGATATTTGATCGTCGGACACAACGCTCCGGTTGGAGCCGTCGCCGCCAATCATTTCGGCCGGACGGAAAAACCTTATGTGTGCCGGATGGACTCGATTTTGTCTTTTTACGAAGTCAACATGCGGTTGGTCTACGGCGACGGACAACATTACAATATGCCGGGATATTCCAGCGAACCGAATGTTTATATCGGCCGCAACGTGGCGATCGCCGCCACCGCCGATGTGAAGCCGCCGGTAATGCTCGGCGATTCATTGCGGCTGGAACGCGCAACCCGGATCGGCCCCGGCGCGGTGATCGGCGGAAATTCGCTGGTTGACGAGGGGACCGACGTCACCAATTCGGTGGTGATCGGGAATTCATACATCGGTCGGGAAATGGACATCGGCGGCAAAGTGGTGTATCGGAAAAGCATTTTTGATCCTGCCACCGGCGAACGGATCGACATCAACGATTCTTCAATGCTGACTTTGATGCTTCAAGACGGCCGTGCATTTATTTCGCTTAAGCAGCGGTTGCTCGGTCTGGTGGTTTTTCTGATTCAGCTGATTCCGTTTCTGATCTTGCGGCCGTTCATAAAACTGCGCCGCGAAGAAGTTGAGTGCTATATGTTTCAAAACCACACCCCGTCGCGCAGGAAGCTGATGCTGTACTGTTCCGACCGGCCGGCTAACAATATATTCGGCTGTTATTTCCGCAAATTCAGTCTGGACGTGTTTCATCTGCTGCCGTTGGTGTTCGGCGGCGAGCTGCGTCTGGTCGGGAATTATCTTCTTCCGGTCACTGAACGCAATGCCAAGACGCTTTCCCATTTGAAGGACTATGCGCCCGGACTGTTTTCGTTCACCCAGCTGAACGAACATGAAAACGAGCCGGATGAAATGGAGATGGATGAAATTTACTATACGTATCATGCCGGGTTCTGGTTGAATATACGGCTGCTCGCCAGAATCATGGTTCAACGTTTGATGACGCAGTACTGATGCTGACCCGGCCGGCGTTTTTTTTGCGACGGATGGCGGATGACGGTTTGATTTTTGCATAAATGCTGTTATGTTATATATATTATAATAATGCCGTGTTCCATCCAAACCGGTAGCATTGAATATAAAGGACATGTAAAGAATGCATCTTGACGATACCGATGTATTTGTTCCCGGGAAAGGAAGCGTTTACGGCAGCGGACTGCTGCTTGATATTTTTCGGCGCGACTGGCAGTTCTGGGTCTGGGCGCTTCAGCGCTGCTGGCTCTATCTGGCGGTGGTCCCCGTAGTTTGTGCAGTCATATTTTTTGCCTTTCGCACTTTTACAACGCCGAAACAGTATTCAAGTGCGGTGGGCATGATCCGTCAGGAATTGCGTAACAACGGCGGCAGCGTTGTTGTTCCGACCGGGTTCAACCAGCCGCAGTTCAATGTCATCAGCAATATGATTTTGAGCCGGAGCTGTCTTAGCGAGACGCTCAAAAAAATGAATCTGGACTGGAGTGTATTGCGGCTTAGCGGGGCGGTCTCGGTAACGCAGTCGGCAAAAAACTCCAATTATTTCACAATCAATGCGGTGACCGGCGATCCGAAGCTTTCCGCCGGTATCGCCAACACCTTGGCGGCGGTATTTATCGAAAAATACAAGGCGTTCATCAGCGAACAGGTGAAGGCGCTTCAGTTGAGCAGTCAAAATTCAAGTCTTATGCTGGCCAGCGAAATCAACAAACTTTACAATCAGTTGCGCGATCTCTGCAGGGAGAACGACATGACCAGTATGTCAATTGAGGCCGAGTCGGCCATGGTCGGGAACCGAATTTCAGCTATGGAGGATCGCATTCTGGCGGAGAGAAACAACATTAGCGTGCTCAAGGTAAAAATCAACGATATTAAAAATCGGTTGAAAAATACTGAACCTCAAGTGGTTGTGTATACCGAAAATAATACCGGCACCGCACAGAAACTGGCGGAGGCGACAATCGAATTAGAGCGTTTGCGTCAGCATTATACCGATGAAAATCCGTCGGTGCAGGCTCAAATTTCCCTGGTGGAGAGTCTCAAGGCAAAGGCGGAGGCGGACCGGGATCAGCCGGAGATCCATACAAAGGTTGTGATGGGAAACAATCCGATTTACAATTCGCTGTTGTCCGAGCTTGGCAATTGCGAGTCGGAGTTGCTGCTCGCCACCAATCGGATCTCGGACTACGAAAAAGATTTGGAGACACTTAGGCGGCATAAAAGTACAATTGAGTCGAACAGTTCGGCCTTTACGGTGCTTGAACTGCAAATCGAACAGAAAAAGCGCCTGATATCGGAGCAGGAAAACGCGATCAAAGGCTACGAGGGATTTCTTGAGCGTTCATTTTCCGACACTTCAATCCATGAGGCGGCGGTTCCGAACAATATGCCGCTCAGCCGAAAACGTTTTTTATTCGCCATTGCCGGATTTGCGCTCGGGTTGTTGGCCACCGGCGGGGTGTGCTTGCTGCGCGAAGCGTTGGACCTGACGGTGCGAAGCAAGGTGGATTTGGAGAAGGGATTGACGATTCCGGTGCTGGGCGTAGCGCCGCGGCTGAGTCCGGAACGGCGGTCTGATTTTTACAGCGCCCTGCAGGGGATTGTCGGCAATCTTGAAGGTCTGATGAGCGATGTGCCGCGTCCGGCGGTGCTGGCGGTTGCTCCGGTGAAGTTCTCCGACACGGACGGCAAGGTGGGGGACGAACTGCTGAACATTCTCGCGGTGCGCGGATTGTCGTGCCTGAGGATTGTGATTGTGAACGAGGTCGATGCCAAAAAAGTGCCGCATCTGATCAATGATTTTCTCTATAAATTGTCTGAAACGCTGCCGGTGCCAAGCGAGGAAGGCATATATTACTTTAAGCTGGACGATATGGCATTTATGGCGTCGCCTTCCCGCGACGTGCTGAAGGAAATGCGGGAACGGCTGGCCGAGTGGGATATCGTAGTTTGGGAAATGTTTGATTATAGCCTTCATCCCCAGCTTTTTATGGAGATATGTGCCAGCGCCGACCTCACGGTGTTTATGATGGAATATGCAAAAACGTCAAAACTTGACGTGTACAACATATTGCGGCAGATAAGGATTGCAGGAGTGCGCAATATCGTTGGCGCACTGTTTGATGTAGACAATAAAGTTTATCGCCGGGTGATATGATAATGAAAACGTCTTATTCAACCGCTTTGCGTCGGAAAAATGTTTTGCGTTGCGGAATGGTGCTGCTGATGGCGGCGGTATTGTTTTCCGGCGGCTGTTCTACCCGCTGGAAGAATGATTATTTCGGGCCGTTTGCGGTTCCGGTTGCCTACGAGGTGATGCCGGTGATGCAGAAAAACCAAAAAGACACCACCGCGCAGCTTATAAAACTTCAGACGCAGGAGGTGTTGCCGTACCGAATTTCGGCAATGGACAAATTCAATATATCGGTATATAACAATCCGGATTTAAGTATGACCTCGCTGGTGGTTACGCCGGACGGGTATCTCAGTCTGCCGCTGGTCGGGCCGGTAAAGATTGGCGGTATGACGCTGCTTGAAGCGACCGACGCAATCACGGATAAAATGAAACGCTATATAAAAAATCCGCGGGTTGCGTTGATTCCAATTTTTATCGGCGGTTATAATTTTACGATTTCCGGTCGGGTATCTCATCCGGGATGCTATCCGATTACCATCGGCAGCACCAGATTGTGCGATGCGATCGCGGTGGCCGGCGGGTTGCAGTCCGGGCTGTTTGCCGGAAGTACGGTTGAGCTGGCCGATCTGGATAACGCCTATAT
>JAEWSS010000018.1 GCA_023459755.1 Verrucomicrobiota bacterium
CGTCCGGCGTTCTCAATCAAAGTCGCATGCAGCGCTATCCAGGCTTGGAAAAACTGGCGAAAAACCTGCACCGCACCACCGCCGCGGACCGGAAAACGACCGCCGCCCCAACAAACGGCAGCACTCCACAACCCGCCGCCGCATCCGAGTCGGCCGAAGAGCGCGATCTGGCGCAGTTCAAACGGCAGTGCCGCCTCGCCGCCGCCCAGCAACGCACAATCACGTCATGCACCGCGGCTTCGGGAACCGACGTCTTCACCCTTTCCGGCGACGGCTTTGATTTTATGGTAAAAAAGGCCGGAGACGACAAGGTTCTCTCCTCGTTTCCCTACTCGCAATTTGACGCACCCCCCTATAATAATTTTTTACACTTCCGGCTGTTCGCCGACAACCGCTATTTTGTCGCCGTCGGTTCCGACCGCCTTCTGCTGTGCCGACGCGACGGCGACGGCGAAATGCTCACAGTTCCCGGCGCCCCCGCTTCAATGCTCAAATACGCATGGATCAGCGGCGACCGGCTGTTCGTTCTCGCCAACAATTCGCTTATTTCCATGAACCTCGACGGCGGCGACAAGGTCATCCACTTCGCCGCCGGCCGGGAGGACAAAGCACTGAACCTGCACAAAAACTCGCCGAAAATGGTCGCCGGCTTCGCCTGTCCCGGTCGCGGTCCGGCGGACGTGGTCGTCCTGTTCCACAGCGACAACCAGTGGCGCGAAATCCTGAATGTCAATCTCGAAACCGGCGAAGAACGCACGATCCGCCGCCTGCAGATCCCGATTGCCTACGGCGACAATATTCAACCGGTCGGCAGTTCACTGTTTTTCATCAACAACAGTTCGCCGTGTCTGCAGTATCTGATTTTTGAGGAAAAGTTTGCCGACCGGCCGCCGACAGCACCATAAAGACAATCAACGATTAACGGCGCGGACTTGAAATCCGGAAATTTCGGGATAATGTATTCCAAAGCATTTTCACCGGTCAGGCGCCAACGCCGCGCGCGACGCGAAATGCAACGGCGAAAAACACGTTTTTGGTTAACAGGCGGCGCGTTTACGCAGAAAGGTTGTGGATGATGTCGGACTCCGCCGGATTTTTCAAGCACCCGCAGGCCATCGTTGAGCCGGGCGCAAAAATCGGAGACAATACCCGCATATGGGCCTGGGCGCACGTTCTGCCCGGTGCCGCCGTCGGACGCGACTGCAATATCTGCGACCACACCTTCATCGAAAACGGCGTGACCGTGGGCGACCGCGTAACCGTCAAATGCGGCGTCTCGCTCTGGACCGGCATAACCGTCGGCGACGACGTGTTCATCGGCCCCGCCGCCGCCTTCACCAACGACCGCTTTCCACGCAACCGTCAACACCCGCCCGTCTGCGCCGAAACCCGGATCGAACACCACGCCTCCATCGGCGCCAACGCCACAATCCTGCCGGTGACCATCGGCGCCTACGCCATGGTCGGAGCCGGTGCGGTGGTCACAAAAAACGTGCCGCCATACGCGATCGTGGCCGGCAATCCGGCACGCATCGTCGGCTACGTCAACGCCGTTCCAATGACCGCGAAAAAATCCATCGGCGCCAACCGGCCGCCTCAAACCGTCACCGCCACCGGAGCAAAACTTTACGACATACCCAGCTTTTCCGACGTTCGCGGCGACATCGGCGTAATCGAATTTGAAAAACTTCTGCCGTTCAAAATCAAACGGCTGTTCTACACCTACGGCGTCGATTCACTGGAGGTCAGGGGCGAACACGCCCACCGCCGCTGCGAACAGTTTCTGGTGGCGCTCCACGGCTCGCTGAACGTGATCGTGGACGACGCGGTCAACCGCGAGGAATTTGTGCTTGACAGTCCCGCCGTCGGCCTCCACCTTCCGGCCGGCTGCTGGGGCGTGCAGTATAAACATTCACCGGACTGCGTACTGCTTGTCCTCGCCTCCGAACCATACTACAACGCCGACTATATCCGCGACTACGACGCATTCCTCCAATATAAACGGAGCGGAAAATAATGCTTTTCCTCGACCTGCTCCCCGCCTATCACGAGTTGAAACCCGAACTCGACGCCGCCTACTTCAGATTCATGGAGTCCGGCTGGTATGTGCTGGGAGCGGAGGTGGACAACTTTGAAAAACACTGGGCGGAATATTGCGGAACCGCCCATTGCGTCGGCGTTTCCAGCGGACTTGACGCATTAAGCCTGTCGCTTGAAGCCGCCGGAATACGCCCCGGCGACGAAGTGATCGTTCCGGCGAACACCTACATTGCAACCTGGCTCGCGGTCTCCCAGCTCGGCGCCGCGCCGGTGCCGGTCGAACCCGAAGCGCACTCCTTCAACATTGATCCGGCGCGCATCGAGGCGGCGATCACACCGCGAACCGCCGCCATCATCGCCGTCCATTTGTTCGGCGCACCGGCCGACATGGAGCCGATTATGCGCATTGCGGAAAAGCATCACCTTTTTGTGCTGGAGGACAACGCCCAAAGTCAGGGCGCGGTTTACCACGGCAGACGCACCGGAAACCTCGGCCACGCCGCCGCGGTCAGCTTTTACCCCGCAAAAAACATCGGAGCGTTCGGCGAAGCCGGCGGCGTGACCACAAACGACGCCGCACTGGCCGACAAAATCCGGGTGCTCCGCAATTACGGGTCACGGATAAAATATCACAACGAAGTCAAAGGCTACAACCGCCGGCTCGACGCACTTCAGGCCGCCTTTCTCGCGGTCAAAATCGCCAAACTCGACGAATGGAACCGGCGCAGGAGACAAACTGCCGTCCGCTATCTCGACGGTCTGAAAAACATTGACGGCCTTTTGATTCCGTACCGCCAACCCGAAGACAGCGTCTGGCACCAGTTTGTCGTCCGGGTCGAAAACCGGAACGAAGTGCGCGCCGAACTCGAAAAGCTCGGCGTTCCAACCATGATCCATTACCCGGTTCCGCCCCATCTTTCGGGCGCGTACCGCAGCGCCGGCTTCCAGCGCGGCGCCTTCCCATTAACCGAACACCTGGCCGACACCTCGCTGAGCCTGCCGATCGGCCCCCACATGCCGGAGGCGGACACGGACACCGTGATCGCCGCGGTCAGAAAGGTACTATCGCAAAAATGAACCGAATAATAGTCACCGGCGGCGCCGGATTCATCGGCTCGGCGGTCGTGCGGCACATCATCGCCGACACGCCGGACGAAGTCTGCGCAGCGGACAAACTGACCTATGCCGGCAACCTCGAAAATCTGGCCGCCGCCGCCGGCAGTCCGCGCTTCGCGTTTGAAAAAATCGACATCTGCGACCGCGCGGCACTCAACCGGGTTTTCGCCGCGTTCCGCCCCACCCACGTCATGCACCTGGCCGCCGAAAGCCATGTCGACCGCTCGATCGACGGCCCCGGCGAATTCATCCGCACCAATATTGTCGGCACCTACACGCTGCTGGAAGCCGCCCGCGACTATTTTTCCACTCTCGACAACACGGCGAAGTCCGCATTCCGCTTCCACCACATTTCAACCGACGAAGTGTTCGGCGACCTCGAAAAACCCGACGACTTTTTCCGCGAAACCACTCCCTACGCTCCCAGTTCCCCCTATTCCGCCAGCAAGGCCTCCAGCGACCACCTGGTGCGCGCCTGGCACCGCACCTACGGCCTGCCGACCGTAATCACCAACTGCTCCAACAACTACGGTCCTTATCATTTCCCGGAGAAACTGATCCCGCTGATCATCCTCCACGCACTCGAAGGCAAAGAACTGCCGGTCTACGGCGAAGGCCTTCAAGTCCGCGACTGGCTCTATGTGGAAGACCACGCCAAGGCGCTGTATCTGGCCGCCACCCGGGGCGTTCCCGGCGAAACCTACAATATCGGCGGACACAACGAAAAACGCAATATCGACGTGGTCAACACCATCTGCCGACTGCTGGACGAACTCCGGCCGCGCGCCGACAAAAAACCGTATTCAACGCAGATCGTCCACGTCAAAGACCGCCCCGGCCACGACCTGCGCTACGCCATCGACCCGTCGAAAATCGCACGCGAACTCAACTGGCGGCCGGAGGAGACGTTCGACAGCGGCATCCGCAAAACAGTTCTGTGGTATCTTGAACACAAGGACGACTGGTGCGCTCACGTTTTGAGCGGCGAATATAAAATGGAACGGCTGGGGGCCGGAGGAGACAACCGATGAAAGGCATAGTACTGGCGGGCGGCGCGGGCAGCCGACTGCATCCAATCACGCTCGGCGTGTCCAAACAACTGCTGGCGGTTTACGACAAACCAATGATTTACTACCCGCTTTCAGTGCTGATGCTGGCCGACATCCGCGACATCCTGATCATCACCACCCCG
>JAEWSS010000019.1 GCA_023459755.1 Verrucomicrobiota bacterium
GAACAGCATCATGCCCGCCCCGGCTCCGAAGTCGCAGACGAACTCTCCGCCATGCTCAAAGCCGGCGCCTCGGTCAATTTCTATATGTTTCACGGCGGAACCAACTTCGGCTTCACCAACGGCGCCAACGGCAACACCGCGGCCGAATACTCACCGACCGTCACCAGCTACGACTATGACGCGCCGCTGTCCGAAGCCGGCGATCCGACCGAAAAATTCGCCCTCTGTCAGGAGGTCATACGCCGACACACCCGAAATATGCGAATATCCACCGTGCTGCCCGGCCATCGCTTTGCACCGCCGCCGGTACAGCTGCGCGAGTCGGTGCGCCTTCGCGACAATCTTGATAAATTATCAACTTCCACCGAATCGGCCGTGACGCCGAAAACCATGGAACAACTGGGCGAGACCTTCGGCTTTGTCCATTATGTCAAACATCTGGAGGGTCCGGTGGCCTCATGTCCGCTCCGGCTCACAAAAGTCAACGACTATGCCCAGGTCTGGCTGGACGGAAAATATCTCGGCAGCCGCTACCGCGACGACGGCGCCAATCCGTTCAACATTTCCATCCCGGACGGCGGAGCGGAACTTGAAGTCCTGGTTGAAAACTGCGGCCATGTCAATTACGGTCCGCTGGTCGGTCAGGATTTCAAAGGCATCGCCGGAAGCGTGGCGATCGACCTTCAAATTCAGCTCGACTGGTTGTGCCGCGCCCTGCCGCTGGACTCGCTTTCGCGGCTCGGTTTCGGCGCTTTTTCCGATGAACCGGCGTCATTCCACCGCGCCACCTTCCACCTCAAAGACATCAAGGACACCTTCCTGCGGTTTCCCGGCGTCAAGGGTGTAGTCTGGCTCAACGGCTTCAACCTCGGACGTTATTGGAACCGGGGTCCCGGCGACACGCTCTACATTCCGGCTCCGGCACTGCGCCGCGGCATGAATGAGATCGTGGTGCTCGAACTCGAAAAACTCAACTCCGACACTCTGGAATTCACGGCGGAACGCGGCCAATAACCTTTTTTCGCCGCGCTGCGCCGTTGTTGATTTGTTCGAGTTTACATATTGGCGAAGATCTGGAAGCCGGAGTAGGCCTCCATACCATGCTCGGACACATCGAGTCCGCGCAGTTCCTCGTCGCGCGCCACCCGGATTCCGGAGGTGATCTTAAGCACATAGAAGATCGCCAGCGCCGACGGGAACGCCGCCGCGGAACAGGCGGCTGCGCCGATCAGCTGCGCCGTGAATGTGCAGCCGCTGTCCGGCAGTGCGAATATTCCGGCGGCCAGAGTGCCGAACAGACCGCACACCAAATGGACAGAGAGCGCACCGACCGGGTCGTCCAGCCGGAGCCGGTCGAACATCATCACCGAAAAAACCACCAGTGTTCCGCAGATCGCCCCGATCACGATTGAGGACAAAGGCGACACGCAGTCGGCTCCGGCGGTTATGCCGACCAGTCCGGCCAGGCATCCGTTAAGCATCATGGTGAAGTCGGCGCGACGGGTCGAACTGGAAAACATACTGGTCAACGTCGCCGCAATCACCCCGGCGCTGGCCGCCAGCGTGGTCGTGACCAGAACATAGGACACCATCACCGGGTCGGCGCTGAACACCGAGCCGCCGTTGAACCCGAACCAGCCGAACCAGAGCAGAAAAACACCGATAAAAGCCAGCGGCATATTGTGTCCCATGACCGGACAACTCCTCCCGCCGACATATTTGCCGATCCGCGGCCCCAGCAGCAGAACACCGGCCAAAGCTCCCCAGCCGCCGACCGCGTGAACAAATGTTGATCCGGCAAAGTCGTGAAACCCCAGCTCCGCCAGCCAACCGCCGCCCCAGCCCCACGACCCGATCACCGGATAGACTATCCCGGCGTAAAACACGGTGAACAGCAAATAGGCATTCACCTTGACCCGACCGGCCACCGCACCGGAAACAATGGTGGCGCAGGTGGCGGCGAACATTCCTTGAAAAAAGAAGTCGGTCCAGAAAGTGAAGGCGCCGTCCTTATAGCCGATTCCGGGATCGGCCGGCGCGTTCAGGCCGAAACCGTCGAACGCCAGAAATTTACCAGCCTGCCAGTTTCCCGAATACATCAGCGACCACCCGCACAGCGCAAACATCAAAATACCGATCGGCGGCGTCAGCGCGTTTTTAAACAAAACGTTGGTGCAGTTTTTGGCGCGCACCAGACCCGACTCCAGCGTTCCGAATCCGATGTGCATGACAAACACCAGCATACCGGCGATCATCATCCACAGATTGTTCACCGTAAAAAGAGCAACTTCGCCTTCCGGCGCCTCCGGAGCCTCCGCCCGCAGAGTGCCGACAGCAAGCAGCGCGACAAAACACAATATCAATTTTTCCATTTTCTTTTTGACTCCGTCCGTTCCCGGCGGTTCGGACATTTTTTTCATGGTCGTAACAGTTCAAAACCGCGCGGTTATCCAATCGCCTCCGGCCCGGTTTCTCCGGTGCGGATGCGGATGCAGTTTTCCAGAGGAAGAACAAAAATTTTACCGTCGCCGATACTTCCGGTGGCGGCTCCGGCGATGATGCCGTCGATGGTCGGCTGGACGAACTCGTCGTTCACTCCAATGGCGATCCTGACCTTTTTCAACAGATTAACTTCGGCCAGCACACCTCGATAGGCGTTGACATAGCCCTTCTGACGGCCGCATCCGAGCGCGTTGGTCACCGACAATTTAAAGATGTTGCGACTGTACAATTCCTGTTTG
>JAEWSS010000020.1 GCA_023459755.1 Verrucomicrobiota bacterium
GATGAATCAGCAGCGACCACGGCGCGGCAACGGCAATTGCCGCCGCCAGTACGAGCCACGGCGAAGTGTAAAAAAGTTTGAATCTTTTGCTCCAGATCAGATACGGAATCACCGTCGCCGCCGGGACCGCGAAGGCCAGAAAACCTTTGGTCTGAAAAGCCAGTCCGCAACTGACGCCGGAGAGCAGGAAAAAGCCGATTCGTTTTTTTAACGCCGGTTCGTCAATCGCCAGAAAGTAGAAGATCAGACAACCGGTGGTAAACAACGTGGTCAGGCTGTCCAGCACCGCGAACGTTCCGATGCCGTAGATAAAACCGGACGCCAGATAGAGCAGCGAACCGAAGACCGCGGTATTTTCATCGCCGCTTCGACGGCGGAGAAAACTGAAAATCAGCAGCGCGGTGAGTCCGGCGGCCAGTGCCTGTGGAAATCTGACCGCAAAACGGTTGTCGCCGAAAATCGCCATGCTGACCGCGGTGAGTTGATACCCCAGCGCCGGTTTTTCAAAATAACGCACGCCGAGCAGACGCGGCGACACAAAGTTTCCGGTTGTCAGCATCGCGCGCGGTATCTCCGCATAGCGGAATTCATCCGGTGTAATCAACGGACGCAGACCCAGCGGAGCAATATATGCGATCAGAAAAAATATTATCGGCAGATATTTTGACAGCTTCATCGATTGTATTCCTGATATAGCAGTCCGCGCTTATCCCATACTCTGACCGGGGAGGGCGGAAGTTTTTTCATCCGTCGTTCCGAGTCCATCACAATCACCACATGATTGGACGGATCGGCGACCAGCAGCTCAAAATCCTCCGGCGTAAGCAGACGGCCGCGTCCGGATTCGCGTTCCAGACCGTAGGCAAGTTCGCCGCCGGAATCGTAAACCAGAATGTCGTTGCGTTTCAGCATCCAGCAGGCGGCGCCGACCAGTTTTTTGAATGCGGCCACCTTGGTGTCCGGCGTCACGTTGCGGAAGTATTGGGTGTAAAATACCTCCGGCGCGATTTTTGCCACAAACCGGTACGGCATCACAAAATGCACCGTAAGCATCACCGCGGCGGTTCCGCCGGCGGCCAGAGCGGTCTTGGACAGCACCGACTTCATTTTCGGTATCTTTTTCCAACATCCCATCATAATTATCACCCCCAGTGCGGCAAAGAAGAACTTCATCTTTTCCTCGGGAAGGTAAACCCATATTTTTTCCGGCGTCATCCGGACGAAACAGCACGCCTGATACAGAATAAAGCCGATCAGCGCCGAGGTCAGCAGCAGCGAGAACCACCGTGCCGTGCGGTCGATCAGCGGGGTTTTGCCGTTCAGCGCCGCATAGCGAACCAGTCCGGTCGCCGCGATTGCCGCCAGAAACGGAAACAGCGGCAGAATGTAGGTGGCCAGTTTGCCGGAACAGGCGCTCAAAAAAATGAACGGCAGAACCGTGGCGCAGGCGCAGAAACGCATTTCAGGCGCGGCGAACGCACTTCTCCACGCCCGATGAAAACCGCGGAACATCGCCGGAAAAAACAGCGTCCACGGCATCATGCCGACCGGCAGGATCAGCAGGAAAAACCACGGCCCCTCCGGATGCTGTCCTTTTTCATCGCCGAGAAAACGCTGGATGTGCTCAATCCAGAAAAAGTAGTGCCAGAAGTCCGGCGACCGCCGTGCGATTAAAATACTCCACGGCAGAACCGCGAGGAACGCCACCGCCAGCGGCAGCCACGGCGCCAGAAACAGCTGTTTCCACGACCGCTGCCAGAGCAGGTAGCCGGCCGCCGGCAGACCGATCAGCACCAGCGCAACGAACCCCTTGGTGAGAAAGGCGCCGCCGATCGCCAGACCGAACAGCGTCAGCAATCCCAATTTTTCCAGCCGGTTTTGCGATTCGAACGCCGAAAACGCGGTCATCAGCGCCAGCGTGGTAAAGAACGTCAATTGCGCGTCCAGCACCGCGTAGGTCCCGACCGCGAACACCAGAGCGCTGGTAAAATAAATCATTGCGGCAATGGCGGAAAGCTCCTGATTGCGAAACGTTTTCCGCATCCAGAAAAACAGCATCAAGCCGGTCAGAATGGTGCAGAACGCCGGGAAAAAGCGCACGGAAAAACCGTTTTCGCCGAAGACCGACATCGCGGCGGCGTTCAACCAATGGCCCATGATCGGCTTTTCAAAGTAATCGAGTCCGTTGAGTTTCGGCGACACCCAGTCTCCGTCTGCGATCATTTCGCGGGCAATTTCGGCGTAGCGGGTCTCGTCCTCCACAAACAGCGGACGGGTGGCAATGGTTCCGAGGTATACCGCCGCAATGACAAACAATGCGGTAAACAGATTTTTTAGGTTCATTTTCAGCGCTCCAGCAGTTTGCCGTCAACCAGCTCGCAGACGGCGTCTCCGAGTTTGGCGAGTTCCGGGTTGTGGGTAATCATGACGATGGACAGCGGCAGATTTTTGTCGCCGTGCAGTTCGGTCAGCAGTTTCATAATGCCTTCGCCGGTGGCGGCGTCGAGGTTGCCGGTCGGCTCGTCGGCCAGCAGCAGGCGCGGCGAATTCATCAGCGCGCGGGCGATGGCGGCGCGCTGGCATTCGCCGCCGGAGAGTTCGCCGGGGCGGTGGGCGAGCCGATCTTTCAGGCCGACCCGTTCGGCCAGCGTCAGCGCCCGGTCGCGGCAGGAGAAGTTGCCGCCGAGATAGGCCGGCAGCATGATATTTTCCAGCACGGTCAGTTCGGGAAGCAGATGATAGCTTTGGAAGACAAAACCGATTTCCCGGCTGCGCAGTGCGACCTGATTGAAGGATGAATATGGTTTGCCGTCGAATTCCAGTTCTCCGGAGTCGGGGCGTTCGAGCGTGCCGAGAATATTCAGCAGCGTTGTTTTGCCGCTTCCGGACGCGCCGAGCAGCATCAGCCATGAACGTTCCGGCAGGGTCAGGCTGACGTCTTTCAACACGGTCAGGGTTTGACTGCCGATGCGGAAGTCCTTGCGGATATTTTTACATTTCAGAATGATTTTTGACATTTAGCTTTTGATTCCGTATTGATCTTGAGGTGATTATTCGTCGCGGAAGGCTCTGGCCGGATCAAGTTTCGCCGCGCGCCAGGCCGGAATCATCCCGCCGACGGTGCACAGCG
>JAEWSS010000021.1 GCA_023459755.1 Verrucomicrobiota bacterium
TGTTCCGGACGGCAGCCGCGCTAAGATTCGATCCGGCGATGTTTTTCGGTGAGGACAAGGATTTTACGGCGCGTTCGCTGCCCGGGGTTCGCCGTTATGCCGCGATCTCGGCGGCGCCGTACAGCTACCGGACTGGCAGTGTGCATTCGGCAATGCGGAAAAGCGTTTTTTCGGCATCCACCGTGGAGCAGATTTTTCGCTTTTGCGCGACGTTGAAGCGGTCGGCCCGCCGACTGCCGGAAGATTGGCGGCTGGCGCGCGCCGCGTTCGGCCGGGAGTTGTTTGATGCTTCGCTGGTGAGGTTTGCGGTGAATCGAAAAAATTTGTCGCCGGAAGTCTGCCGTTTGTGGTTGGAACACATCGGCGAATTTTGGATGGACGTGACTGTCGCGGACAGGTTTTTTCCGCCGTTTTTGACGGCACTGCTCGCCTTGACTGCACGGCGTCCGCGGCTTTTACAGGTCTTTTTTCCGCCTTTGTTCCTGGCGTTCCGCTTGTGGTGGAAATTCCGGTTGGAGGCGCGACTTGCCGAAAAATTGTCCGCATAACTTGATTTTCGTAAAAATGACGTTATTGTACTTTCGTTAAGTAAATTGAATATCGGACGGATAAAAAACTGTGGAATTTTCCAGTGCATCGGCAACGGCGGCGGACGGCGTGATGTCTGCGGCAGGTCAGTCGGAAAAAAAAATAATCAACGCGCTGACCATAACCGGAATCGCTTTCGGCTTGTGGTTGGGGCGGCTTGATTTTATGCTGGCCAACATTCCCGGAGCCTCGTTTAAGAACTTGACAATTCTGCTGGCGGCGTTTGCGTTGCTCGGCTGTCGGGCGGCGTTCAAGGAGCGCATTCACGGAGCGTTCTGGCTGTTGTTTTTTCTGAGTTCGCTTTGCGCGGTGGTGAAAATAGTTCACTTTGCCATGGAGAACGAGGTGATTTACAGTTCGGTGCAGATTATCATCAACTCGTTTCTCGGTCTTTGGCTGGTATATTTGCTGCTCAGGCTTCATTTTGACCGCCAAAAACTGGCGCATCTGATTTCGGTGATCGTGGTTGTGTTTGCGGCCGGGCTGGTATACTGGACACTGCGTTCGCCTGATTTCGGGTTTGACGTTGCGAAACAGCGGCTTTATCCCTGCGGAATCGATCCCAATGAATACTGTATGTATGCGTGTTTTGCGATTTTTTCAGGATTTTGGGCGTATTTCGAAAAAAAGAGCATGGTGCTGTTGATGGCGTTGCTGCTGCTTTCGGCGGCGGCGGTGCTGACGGTGTCGCGCAGCGGTTATCTGGGGCTGGTGTCCGCGCTGGTGCTGGCAAGATATTTTTCGGTCAGAAGCCATCGTCGTGGCGGAAGCGGAATTATCGGGTTTCTGCTGATTGGCGCTTTTGTGGTCGGTTCGGCGGTGCTGGTGATGCAGCAGATGGATTACAGCGAGGCGTTCAACCGGCTGGACTTTGAAGGTGACGAGGCGCAGGGGGAGATCCGGCGTTATTCGTCGGGCAGATTTGATATCTGGCAGTCATATTGGGAGTCGATCGGGTACAGTCCGTGGCTTGGCTATCTGTCGCCAGAGCATATCACCACCACGCTGATTCCCTATGAGATAAGCAGCGGCAAGCTGTATATGCCGCACAACATTGTGTTGGGATATTTGGTTTTTTACGGGGTTCCGGTCGGAGTGTTTGCCTGTACGGTCATTATTGCGATCGGTTTGATGCTGTTCGGCGTGAGCCGGAAGCGCGGCGGCGAGAATGCCTGTCTGGTCGCGTCGGGTTATGTCGGATTTGTGATGACCTCGCTGGCGCTTTCGCATGACATCAGTGTATTGCTGGCGCTTTTTGTGCTGATGCTCGGCAAATTTCAGCAGTATGCGGACGAAGCGGCCGCCGAGGCCGGTCAGCCCGAAGCGGACCACGGGGCATCGGCCGTTCCGCCGCTTCTGCCATGACGCGGAACCGGATTGTCTTTTATCTGCCGCAGGTTTATCCGGCGGACACCGGAGGGCTGGAGGTTTTCGCCTATTACCTGCTCAAGTCGTTGAGTCGGCATATGGCGCTGACCGCGATTACCGACGCACCGCTGGAAATTCCGAATGTTACGACAATCAAAGCGTGGAAACGCAGTCCTTTGCGTTTTTTTCTGCCGTTTCGCCTGTTTCTGTTGTTCTTCCGGTTTTGCGGCCGGCGGACGCTGTTTTATTTTTCCTACGCCAACCGGATGCATCCGCTGTTGCTGTTGACGATCGTCTGGGGTGCGAAAATTTTCCGGTTCAGGTATGTGGTCACGGTGCATTCAGGCAAGGTGAAACAGTGGCGTCCGGAGTGGATTTTCAAGAGTTTTTTCAATGGCGCGGAGACGTTGACGGCGGTGTCGGAGACGTTGTGCCGGCTTTATGCGGAAAGACTTGGAGGAGCGGTCGAACTTACGCCGCCGTACATTCCTTTTGAGCGGTCGGCGGCGGCGGCGGCGGAGCTGAAGTCGAAATGGGGGATTCCGTCCGGAGCCCGGGTGATTTTGTACCTCGGATCGCTCAAGGCGTTGAAGTCGCCGGAAACGGCGGTGGAGGTGATGGCGCTGCTTGGCGGGGAATATCTGGAGGAGCACGATCTGTGTTTGCTGTTTGCCGGCGACGGGCCGCTGCGGAAGTCTCTGGCGGACGCGGCCGCGCGGAACAATCGTATAAAATTTCTCGGCAACGTGCCGCGGGAAAACGTTCCTGAATTGTTCAAACTGGCGGAATTTTATCTTTCTTGCTCGGAATACGAGGGACAGTCGATTTCGCTGGCGGAGGCGATGTTCAATTCGCTGAAAATCATTGTGGCCGACTCGCCGGGATTGAATACTGTGATTAAGGACGGCGTCAACGGTCTGCTGTTTCCATTTAAAGACGCGGTAAAAGCGGCGGAACAATTGAAAAAACTGGTGGAAAATCCGGAGCTTGGAACGGCGCTTGCGGCGGCGGCGCGGCGTGATTACGAAGCGAATTTTACTTATGAACACGTGCTGGAACAGTGGCGTGAAATATTCGCCCGAACCGGGAGGCGACAATGAAACCGCCGGTATTGATTGAAATATGCGACTTCGAACGTTTCCCGACCGGCGGTCAACTGACCTTTGCCCGCAATCTGCTGAATGCGTGGGGGCCGGAATTGGCGCTGATCGGCTGTGAAGCCGGAAACGCCGCCGCGCCTTCCGGTGAATGGACGAAAAAAACGATCGACGGGCGGTCATTTGACTTTTTTTCACTGGGCAACGTCAGGAATCCGGAGCGCAAGTCGTTGATTCCCCGCCGCGTCTGGGGATTTTTCCGTATGCTGCTGCACCGGAAAAAATTGCGTTTGGAGGAATATTCCGACATCATCATCAGTGCGCCGGAAATACTGTTCACGCTCCCGGCTTCGGTGCTTGAACGCACCACGATCATTATTCCCGGGTTGGAAAATCCGCTGCGCATTTCGCGTTATTTTTATGCTAAATGGTTTGCCGGACTTTATGACGTTTTGCTTTACCGTCGGCTTGCCAAACTGAAGCGGGTGCTTGCCGCGGCCGACCGCCGGGAAATCGCCGCCTTTGCCGCCGCCTCGCACGGCCGGCTTGCCGCCGACCGGGTGACGATGTTCCCGACCTGTTATCCGGAAAATATTTTTCATCCGATGGATCGCGCTGAAGTCCGGCGGAAACTCGGTATTCCGGCGGGGGCCGCAATGGTGGTCACCGTGGGGCGGATCGGCCGCTACAAGGGGTGGAGGTTCATGCTCGACGCCTTTGCCGGATTCGCCGCGTCCGAACGGGACGCCCGCTTCTATCTGGTCGGCGACGGAGAGGATTCCAACGAACTTGCCGCCGCCGTCGGCGAACCCGGACTTGCCGGAAAGGTTTTTCCGCTTGGCCGGCGCCCGCCGGAGGAGGTGGCCGAACTGCTTGCCGCGGCCGACCTTTTTATTATGGGGTCGTACAAAGA
>JAEWSS010000022.1 GCA_023459755.1 Verrucomicrobiota bacterium
ATCCCGCCGACCGCGCACTTTATTCCGAATGGATGGATTTTATCGCCGGCAAACGGATCACCGCCCCGGTTTCTTGCGAATGGAGCGCCGCATATGATGACACCAAAACCACGATAAGCTGCAAAATGCCCGAGGCCGCAATGCCGTATATCCTCGACATTTTTCTGGATGAAACGCCGGATGACTTTTTCAAAGGCTCGGTTCAGGTTGAGAGCAACGGCGGGCCGCTGGCGTGGACACTGCGCCGGATGTTCAATCCGGCCGACGGCAAACGACAGAATATTTCCATTGAACTGCCGCCGGAACCGACCTGGGAACTCATTGTCACCATGACGCCGGACATGCCGGGGAAACGCCCGAATATAACCGGTGTTCAAATCGAACCGACGGACAAATCGTCAAGCGTGGTCACCAAAAGCTACCGGAAACCCTATTCGATTACGCCGGCAGACGGCATCATGCGCTATCCGGACGAATCCGGACGTGATCTGCTCGACGGAGTGAAGTCCGGGTCATGGGATGTCTACGTCGGCTGGCGGCAGTCGCCGCGCCAGCTGAACATCATATTCGACCTCGGATACAAGCAGCCGGTGGATGACATCCGGCTTTACATCGAAGACGATCCCAAATCCGCCATTTCGGTTCCGGCGTTACTGGCCGCTGCCGTCAGCGACAACGCTCCGGCGCTGAACGGCGGCATCGGCCGAATGCCGTTCGCCGCCGCACCGCCGATATTCAGCGACTTCAAATACAACGCCGCCCGCAAAGAACTGCGCTGCAAGCTGCCGGAAAACACCTCCGGTCGCTACATCACGCTGATGGTGACGCCAAAACTGTGGTTTTTCCTGTCCGAAGTGGAGCTTTATCACGACCGCGCAATGATTCAGCCCGGCCTGATCGAATACTCATATACCGTGCCGCCGACCGCCGATGTCGGCGAACAGCAACCCCACTACTCCGACAATGGGAAAAAATTGACCGACGGTCAAATTTCAACCGTTTATCACACCGGCAGCGTCGGATTCCGGGATGAAAAGGTGATTACTCTCGACCTCGGCGACCCGGAAACCGTTGTTTCCACCGTTGGAGTCCACACCCTGACCGGCGGACACTCCAATATCACCCGCCCCGCCGCGCTCAAAGTTGAACTTTCCACAACCGGACAGCAGTGGAGCGAAGTCGCAAAAACCACCGCCGTTGAACCGAATCCGGACCGCAACATCACAGAATATCTTCAGGAAACTCTGACTTTTCCACCGCAGACAACCCGCTTTGTCCGCCTTACCGCAACGCCCAACTCCGGATGGTGGGGATTCATTTCTGAAATAACGGTTGAATAATCGCGTTTCGGGGTGTAAATTAGTTGGAGAAGATCTGACAGAGGAGGTTGCCATGGCAGAACATTTCGATGGAATGACCAATTTTACGCCCAGAGCCCAACACGTTCTGGTACTCGCCCAACGCGAAGCCCAGCGCATGAACCATGACGCGGTCGGCACCGAACATTTGCTCCTTGCACTGCTTGCCTTCGATGAAGGCGTGGCAATCGAGGTGCTCCGCGAACTCGGACTTAATCTGTCCGAAGTCCGCTTGGAGGTTGAACGCTCCTGCGGTTCGCCGGGCGGCGCCAAAGTCGCCGGCCCGATCCCGCTGACCGACCGGCTGAAACGGGTGCTGATTCTATCCGCCGCCGAGGCGCGCGGCATGAACTATAACTTCATCGGCACCGAACATCTGCTGCTCGCGCTGTTGCGCGACGGGTCAAGCGCCGGTGTCAGAGTGCTGAAAAATTTCGGCATCAGCCTCACCGCGGTGCGCAAAGAAGTGCTGAAGGCTCTCGACTCGGACTATGTCCCCGACGAACACGACGACGGCGACGACAACGATGAACACGGCGACACCGCCGCCGCACAGTCCGGCGGCGGCGGCGAACTCCCGGCACTGAACACTTACGGCCGCAACCTTACCGCGCTGGCCAAAAACGGCTCGCTTGATCCGGTGATCGGCCGCAGTTCGGAAATTGAACGCATCATTCAGGTTTTGTGCCGCCGCACCAAGAACAATCCGGTGCTTATCGGTGAAGCCGGTGTCGGCAAAACCGCAATTCTTGAAGGACTGGCCGAGGCGATTGCCGCCAACACCGTTCCGGCGCCGCTGGCGGACAAGCAGATATATGCGCTCGATCTGCCGCTGATGGTGGCCGGGACCAAATACCGCGGCCAATTCGAGGAAAGAATCAAGGCGGTGATCGACGAAGTGCGCTCGTCCGGCAAAGTGATTCTGTTTATCGACGAGCTTCACACCATCGTCGGAGCCGGCGGCGCCGAGGGCGCGATGGACGCGGCAAACATCATCAAACCGGCGCTGTCACGCGGTGAACTTCAGTGCGTCGGCGCCACCACGCTCGACGAATACCGCAAGGGCATTGAGAAGGACGCCGCGCTGGAGCGCAGGTTCCAGCCGGTGATCGTCAATCCGCCGTCGGTTCAGGAGACGATCATGATCCTCCAGGGGCTTCAGAAAACCTATGAAGAGCATCATCACGTCAGCTACACACCGGGAGCGCTCGAAGCCGCAGTCCGCCTTTCCGACCGTTACATAACCAACCGTTTTCTGCCGGACAAGGCCATCGACGTAATCGACGAAGCCGGCGCACGCGCCCGGATACTCCACATTCCCAAACCGCTTGACACCTCGGAATTCGACCGTAAGATCACCGAAGCCCGCCGCGCCAAGGAGGAGGCGATCGCCGCCCAGAAATTCGAGGCCGCCGCCCAGTTCCGCGACCGCGAACGCGACCTCAAAGCCGAACTCGAAAAAGCAAAATCCGAATATGCCGACAACACCGCGAACCTGCGGCCGGTTATCGACGAACCGGAGATTGCCACCGTGGTCGCCAATCTCACCGGCGTGCCGGTTCAGCGGCTTGAAGCCAGCGAATCGCAGCGTCTGCTGAG
>JAEWSS010000023.1 GCA_023459755.1 Verrucomicrobiota bacterium
GTGCAGTATAAGGTGAACACGCTTGGCCGGCTCACCACGCCGGAAGAGTTCGGCAACATCATTGTCAAGGTCGGCGAAAACGGCGGCCAGATCCGGCTGCGCGACGTGGCTACGATCGAACTCGGCGCCGAGAACTACGATATGGAGGCCTTTATGAACGGCCGGCCGTGCGTGGGACTCGCCGTTTACAAGGACTCCGACGCCAACGCCATTGAAGTGGTCAACGCCGTCAACGCGTTTCTGGACGAGAAGTCTGCCTCGTTCCCGGACGGCGTCTCCTATATCATGAGCTACGACCCGACCGACTTCATCCGCGCCACTATGAGCGAAATCGCCATCACGCTGGTGTTGACTTTCGTTCTGGTGGTGGCCATCACCTACCTGTTCCTTCAGGACTGGCGGGCGACTTTGATCCCGACGCTGACCATTCCGGTGTCCATCATCGGTACGTTCGTTTTTATGGCGGCCATGGGGTATTCAATCAACGTGCTGACTATGTTCGCGCTGATTCTGGTGATCGGCTCGGTTGTGGATGACGCAATCGTGGTGGTGGAGAACACCACCCGTCTGATTGAAGAGGAAAATCTTGACAGTGTCGCCGCGTCCAAGAAAAGTATGCGCCAGATCACCGGCCCGGTGCTGGCCACCACGCTGGTGACGCTGGCGGTATATGTTCCGCTGGCGTTCTACGGCGGCATGGTCGGAACCATCTACAAACAGTTTGCGGTAACGATGTGTATTGCACTGTGCCTTTCCACGGTAAATGCGCTGACGCTGAGCCCGGCGCTTTGTTCGCGGCTGCTGCGCAAGGCCGGAAAACCGGGGCGGATGTTCAGCTGGTTCAATGTCGGACTGAATTTCACCCGTAACGGATTCGTCTCGATTTCAAGAATATTGGTGCGCCGCGCACTGCTGACCATTCTGCTGTTCGGCGGCGTGCTGTTTCTTGATTATCATTTTTACCGGATGCTGCCCGGTGCATTCCTGCCGGACGAAGACAAGGGCGCGATCATGTGCGCGATCCAGTTGCCGTCCGGCGCCACTTTGAACCGTACCGACAAAGTCGCCAAAGAAATGACCGAAAGAGTTGGCGCGATTCCCGGAGTGCGTCAGATTCTGGCGGTGTCCGGATTCAGCTTTTTCGGCGGTAACGGCGAAAATCTCGGCGTCGGCATTATTGCGCTTGACCCCTGGGAAAAACGGGTGACTCCGGATACGTCGATCGGCGCGATTCAGGAGGAGGCGAGGAGTCGCTGCGCGGCGATTCCTTCGGCCACGATCAACTTTTTCCAGCCGCCGGCAATCATGGGGCTGGGCGTTTCCAACGACGTTACGTTCATGCTTCAGGCCACCGGCAAGCAGACGGCGCAGGATCTGGCGGCGGCGGTTCGCGCGCTGCTGGTTGAACTGAACATGTCCACTCCGGAATGTCAGTATGCGTTCACATCGTACGATGCGTCCACGCCGATGCTCTATCTTGACCTTGACCGGGCCAAGGCGGAGGCCATGGGCGTGCCGATTTCGCGGATATTCAGCATGCTTCAGAGCAAACTGGCGTCAAGCTACATCAACGACTTCAATCTTTACGGCTACAACTTCAAGGTGAAGATGCAGGCGAAGAGCCAGTTCCGCAGTTCGGCCGACGACGTCGGCCAGCTGTATGTCCAGAACAATTCCGGCGTAATGGTGCCGCTGAGTTCGCTGGTCGAGGTCAAGCGGGTGGTCGGTCCCCGAGTCCTTACCCGGTTCGACCAGTTCATCGCCGCCAAGATCAACGCCAAAACCAAGCCAGGCGTGGCCACCGGTGAACTGATGAACAAGATTCAGGAGGTTGTGCGCGCAAAACTGCCCAAAGACTATCAGGTGTCCTGGGTGGACATGAGTTATCAGGAGCGCGGCAACGAGGGCAAAATCGTTTATCTGCTGGCGTTGTCGCTGGTGTTTGCCTATCTGTTTCTGGTTGGTCAGTATGAGAGCTGGACGATGCCGACATCGGTTATTTTGTCGGTGGCGGTGGCGATCGGCGGAGCGTTGTGCGGACTCTATTTCCGCAACATGGACTTGAGTATTTACGCTCAGTTGGGCTTGGTAATGCTGATCGGGCTTTCGGCCAAGAACGCGATTCTGATTGTTGAGTTCGCCTCGGTTGAACGGGAAGCCGGTAAGAGCATTGAGGAGGCGGCGCTTTCCGGCGGACGGGTGCGCTACCGCGCGGTGCTGATGACGGCGTTGAGTTTTGTTATCGGCGTGTTCCCGATGGTTATTGCCACCGGCGCCGGCGCCGGAAGCCGAGTGGCGATCGGTCAGAGTACATTCTGGGGAATGACGGCGGCCACCTGCGTCGGAATATTCTTTGTGCCGGCGTTGTTCGCGCTGTTCCAGAGAATTCGGGAATCGGTGAAAGCCCGGCTGTTCGGTAAAAAATAACACCGACGGCTGCAATACCGGCGGCGATTGCGGAAAAGTTTCCGCGGTCGCCGCGATTTTTTTTCGTGTTGCCGAGGCGGTGTTCAGCGGCAAATTTTTTCGGCGATTACCGCCACGCCGTCCGGGATTACCGCGATTGTTGCCGAGTCTCCGGCGATTTTTCGTGCCGCGGCAACGCCTTCGTCAAGGGTGGAGGCGGTGAGCATCCCCATGGAGTTCAGCATGCTGTGCGGACAGTCGCGCGTTACCATTATCACGGTGTGCGTGGACAATATTCGCGCCATGATTTGAAATTCCCACTGATCCGGCTCCGTGCGGTCGCGCGGAACCCGGGCGATCCGTTTCAGCAGTTCATTCGGCGTTTCGCCGCTGGAAAGATTGCGCAGAAACGACTCGCCGCCATGACCGTCGTTGCATGCGGCGGTCATCACAATTACACCGCCGCGGCGGCATACCGACTCGGCGGCGGTCATTCCCTTGACCGCCTGATAGACGTTCTGATCCAGCGGACTGCCGCCGTTTCCGGTGATGACAATATCCGATTCCGGAACCTGTACCGTGCAGTATCTGCGCAGAAAATCGCATCCCGCCTCATGCGCTTTGCGGAAATCGCCGGCAAATGCCCGGACAATTTTTTTGTCGCCGTTTATCACCACGTTTACGATGAACGCCAGTTTTGCGCATTGTGCCGCATACAGCATATCGCGGTGGATGGGGTTGTTTTCCAGAACGCCGGTTCTGGAAAACGGGCTTTGGATAAATTCGGCGCAGTGGTTGGCCAGCACGGTTCGCCGTGCGGCGACGCCGGGCAGGACGCTCTTGCGACCGCCGGAAAACCCGGCGAAAAAATGCGGTTCGATAAAGCCCTCCGCCACCAGTAGGTCGGTCTCCGCCGCCAGGCGGTTTACGATCAGCTCTCCGCCGGACGGCAGTGTCCCGATGCGCACCAGCTCCGCATCATTTGAACTGTCATGAACAACAATGTGCTCGCGACGCGGAATTTCGACCCCAAACTTGTTTTCAAGCTCTTCAAATGTGGTGGCGCGGTGAAATCCGGTTGCCACCAGAATAGTGATCCGAATGTCGGGGTTTTGAGCCCGGAGGCGGCGCAGAATTTCCGGCATGATTATTTTACTGGGTACCGGGCGTGTATGGTCGCTGGCGATGATCATCGCGCTGCGTTTTCCGCGCGCCAGCTCTTCCAGCCGCGGCCCGGCGGTCGGTTCGTCCATTGCCGCGGAAACTTCGGCGATCTGATCGGCGGCCGCCGGCGGGAGATGCGATTTGAAAATTCCGGTAAGCCGTTTCGCCGGTATAACGGCCGTCATTTGGGTGTTACCGTATGGGACGGCGATCTCAATCGCTTCATCCGGTTGTCCGGCGTCGGTGGTGCCTGCGGTTTTTCTGGTCATGACAATCCGATTTCCCGGCTGTTTGAACAGCCGTTTTTTTGTGCAGTATTATACGGTGAGTCTATTCATATATTACTCCGTCAGGCCAATATTTCAAATGCGGATGTGCTTTTGGCTGGAAGGATGACAACAAAAAAAGACGCGGTTTGCAAAACCGCGTCTTGGAATGGCGGACGTGAGATTTACTTGTTGGTTCCGTCAACGTTCTGGATCAGTCCGGCGCTGGCGCCGTCGCTCGGGTTGACCGAATGGATGGTTTCCAGCGGTTCCACGCACGGTGCGAACATTTCGCGGAAGAACACCGGCTTCATCCAGCGTACCGCGTTGCCGATGACCTTGATGATGTTCGGGTTGTAATAAGTTCCGTAAGTTTCGTGACCGGGTTGGAAGTAGAAGACTTTGCCGTAGCCGCGATTCAGTGTGAAGCCGCTGCGGAACACGTTGCCGCCTTCAAACCAGCTGATAAACAGCAAATGGGCGTCGTCCGGAATATCGAAGCGTTCGCCGTACATTTCTTCGTGTTCAAGTTCAAAATAGTCGCCGATACCCTGAGTGATCGGGTGAGTCGGAGCCACGTTCCACAGCCGTTCCTTTTCGCCGACTTCGCGCCAGCACAGCGAGCAGTTGCAGCCGGTGACCGTCTTGAATATTTTTGAGAAGTGGCCGGAGTGCAGAACGATCAAGCCCATGCCCTGCAGAATCCGCGCATGGATTTTTTTGACCAGTTCGTCGGAAACCTCGCCGTGGGCGCAGTGTCCCCACCAGATCAGCACATCGGTGTCATTCAGCAGCGCGTCCGGCAGGCCCTGATCGGGGTCGTCCAGTGTGGCGGTACGGATCTCAAGATCGTCGGCGGCAAGGCCCTTGGCCAGTGCGCCGTGGATGCCCTGCGGATAAAGGTTGGCGATGTAGGCGTTTTCTTTTTCGTGACGTCCCTCGTTCCAGATGGTAAGTTTAATCTTTTCCATTTTTCAGCAGCTCCTTGTTGGTTTTGTCGAGTGGAGATTTTTCAGTCAGAGATAATATATTTTTCAGAAAAATATTTGCAATTTCCAATGTGCAGTAATATTATATCATTAATATGAAAAATCTACGATATTAATTTTCAACGGTCGTTTATGGAGTTTTCAATCCCCGATTTCAACTGGAAAAGTGATGATCCGGCGTCGGCTGACGCAACAATCCGTTCGTCCGTGCGTCTGCTGGCGGAGGCGGCCGGCCGGCGCGAGCTGCGTTGTCTGGTCGGCGACTCGCGCGAGCGCTGGAGCGATCGAATGCAGGTGGCCGAACACGCCCACGCTTTTTTCGATGAATGGTTTTTTCAGCTGCGCGGCAAATGTGAATTTGCATTTTCACCGTTTGAGCGGACAACCATCCTGGCCGGAGACGCACTGCTGGTTCCGCGCGGCGTGCCGCATTGGGAAACCGCCGGGGATGCCGCCGACGGCGGGTTCGCCAACCTGGTGCTGGTACTCGGTGAAAATTCCGCAACACTGCATCTGGCACTGCCGTCGGCTGACGACTCGGAATATCCGGAAGTCTACCGGATGCTTCAGATGCCCGGAGACCAGTTTTATCGCGGCATATCCAAAGCGGTGCGAAACGCCGGAGACCCTGCGGTGTCCGGACTGCTGATGGAGGCGCTGTTCCGGCGGATGGAGATCGACGTCGGCGCCGCCGGCGACCGTTCGGCGCCGCCGCTGCATCATCTGGCTGAACGGGCGAAGCGTTTGATTGACAACAGTCGAGCCGACCAGTGGTACACCGTTGCCGCACTGGCCGGAGAACTGTTGTGCTCCCCCAACTATCTTTCCAGCGTCTTTCATCAGAGTTACGGTATTACGCTGAAGGAGTTTCTGATCCGCAACCGTCTTGAAAATGCGCAGACCATGCTGTTGAGCGGACGGCTGAACGCGTCCGAGGTGGCGGCGGCCTGCGGATTTCAGGACGCCGCTTATTTCGCCAGGATTTTCCGGCGTCGTTTCGGCTGTACGCCGTCGCAGTTGAGCAAGCGGGCCGACGGCGTGCGGCGTTGAGGTGTATGCCGGGGGCGGCTCAGTCGGAAACCGACCCGGGGACGCTGACATTATTCCGTTCGCATCCCGGAGTCTCCGCCAGCCGCAGCGAACGGAAAAAACACCATAGAAACGGCAGACAGCTGAGGAATGCCAGCAGATCGGAGAGCGGCTGGGTGGCCAGCAGACCGTTCAGCCCGAATTTTGTCGGCAGCAGCAGGATCAGCGGAATAAAATAAATTCCCTGGCGGGTCGATGAGATGAAAACCGCCTGCGACGCTTTGCCGATCGATTGGAACAGCATGTTGC
>JAEWSS010000024.1 GCA_023459755.1 Verrucomicrobiota bacterium
CCACGGCGATGATGGTCATCACCAGTGCCACTTCAACGAGGGTGTATTTTTTGGAAACGAAGTTCATTTCCTACATTGCGCTCCAGGAGTTGATGTCGTCGCGTTCATTATCGAAAACCGCGTTGAGGCCGCCGTCGTCAACGCCGTTCGGCCCCATGCTGTAGATCAGCACCGAACCGCGGACGATCGGGGCAACGCCGTTGTCGGCCATATCTTTGGGCGTTGCGGTTTTCACTCCGGTGGTCGAGTCGGTTGCCGGATGGTTCAGCTGGCCGTCGAGCAGGGTGCGGGGTTTGTCGTTGTCGGTGCCGGTGCCGTCGAGTTTCTGGTAGTCGCCGGAGTCCTCGTCCTCGCAGTCGAAGACGATGACGTAGCGGTTGCCCCATGGGTCGCGCAGCCCTTCATAGACAAAGTCGCGCGGAACGTCGAGATAGGAAATCTTGCGGGGGTTGACGCGTTTTATGTTCATTGCGGTCGTTGAGGTGGAGCTGAGCGTGCTGGCCGGATCGGTGGCCGCTTTTTCGGCATTGTCGTTGCCGGAGTGGTATTTATTGTTGGCGCCACGGAAGGCGTCGTCGTCGCCGAACGGATCTTTGCCGCTGGTTTTTACGATGTCGGTATTGCTGAGCAGCTGGGTGACGATGTCGTATCCGTAGGCGGTGAGCCGGCCGTTTTTGTCCATATAGTCGCCGTCGTTCTTGTTGTCGGACCGTTTGACGAACTCGGCGCAGGGCAGTTTGCCCTGATTGTCCGTCTGATATTTTTCGACGGCCATCTTCAGCGCCGCAATATCGGTTTTTGCCTTCATGATCAGAGACTTCTGGTTGGCTCCGGCCACGGTAGGCAGCACAATGGCCGCCAAAATACCGATGATGCTTATTACCACCAGCAGTTCCACCAACGTGAACTTTTTCATCTGTTGTACCCCATATTTATTATAATTTTTATTTTCAATAATTAGTAATGTCGTCGCTGAAGTCGGAACTGAAGAACACCCGTTCGATGTTGTCTATATTGCTGTTAAGGTTGGGTTTCTGAATATCCTTCAGGTTTTCTTCAAAGTTTGTGGCGGTCATGCCGTCCTGAGTGAGCGGTTCGTCATTGTCAAAAAATTTGCCGTCCATGCCGGCGGAGCAGAGGTCGAAGCCGCCGGTGCGGACGTTGCCGGGGGCGCGGTAGAACAGCGGGCGGTCCCACGAGTCGACCACAACATAGCGGGAGGTTCCGTTGTCGTTGTCGATTTTGCGGCCGAATTCGCCGAGCAGCCGTTCGAGGTCGGTCAAATTGATAAAATCTTTGATATATTCGTCGGGATAGTCCTTGAGTGCGCCGGTTTTCTTAAGGTTTTCGGCCAGTTTGTCGGACCCGGAGTCGCCGCTGGTGAGTTTGCAGCCAAGAACCAGCATGCCGTTGCAACTGCTTGAGGTGTCGTTTTGCGGATACATTCCGTACTTGCTGTTGAGCAGTTTTATCGCCGCATCGAGTTTGTTGACTACGCCGCTGGTGCGGGTTTCCGCGATTTTATAGCTGGAAAAGTTGAATACGCCCAGCCCCAGCGCCGCGATCGCGCCGATTATGGCGATCACCATCATCAGCTCCACCAGCGTAAAGCGCGATCTGTTTTGCGCGGCACATTTCAAAAACATCTGAAAAACCTCCATTAATGAGCAAAATCAAAAAGAAGAACCGAACGTAATTATAGTATAAAAACCGCTGTTTTTCAAGAAGCATTTCAAATTTTTGTATGAAATAGCCGTTTTTTTCACTTTGCGGCGGTCTTTTCGGCGCGGACGGTTTCAAATTTCACCCGGTCGGCCGGATTGTCTCCGGCGGCGAATTTCTGAGCCAGAGCGTCCCACAGCTCCGTTTCTTCCGGAGAGTTCGACGTGCCGGGAAGAGCGGAAAGCGTGTCAAGCGCCTCCTGCGGACGGTTCAACTCCAGCAGCGTTCCGGCGAGATGGAGGCCGGGCAGGTCGCGCCGGGGTTCCAGGTCGCGGAGTTCGCGGTAGAACCACATGGCCGACTCCCATTCCTTTTCGTTTTCGGCGGCGGCGGCGGAGCTGTAAAGGAAGGCGACGGTTTCGCGGTTTGCGCTGAGTTTTCCGGCCAGTGCGGACTCGAGATAGCCGTCGGCGGCGGCGTTGAGCTGGCGGCTTTGTTCATAAAGCGCGGCGGCTTCATCGAGGCGGTCGGGGAAATTTTTAACCAGCAGAAGCGCGGTTTCGGAATAAGCCTCGGGGCGGTTGGGGACGGCGGCGAGGAGCTTTGCGAGTTCGTCTTCGGCGCGGTCGATGAAGCCGGAGCGCCAGAGGGCGGCGCCGCGGAGCAGCCGGAGTTCATAGTCGTTTGGTCTGGCGGCAAGCGCCCGTTCAAGGACGGGGAGCGCGTTGCCGGAGCGGTCTGACTCCAGCATTATTCGGGCATAAGCGGCGGCGAGTCCGGCGTCTTCCGGATAGGCGTCGAGCGCGACGGCGAGCAGGCGTTCGGCCTTTTCGCGGCTGCCGGAATTAAATTCGAGCAGTCCGAGTTCGGCGGCGGCGTCGTGGTTGGCCGGATCGAGCGCGGCGGCCTTGCGTAAAAAGTGGAATTTCAGTTCGTCGGTGTCGGCGCCGGCGGCGTCGGCCAGCAGACCGGCGACTTGAACGGCGACGGCGGGTTCGTCCGGAATCTTGTAGTCGGCCGGTGCGGCCTCGAGGGTGCGTCCGTCGCGGGCGGCCTCAAGTTTTGCGGCGGCTTCGTTGAGCTTGCGGTTCAGCGCGTCGAGCTGTTTGGCGGACTCCTGCTGAACTTTGAGTGCGGCGAGCCGTTCGGCTTCGAGCTGTTGGGAAAGCTGCTGGTTGCGGGTCTGGGTTTCGGCCAGACTGCGGCGGAGCTCGGGCAGGCCGAGGCGGACTTCTTCGGCGATGCGCCGGTCGGCGGAGAGTTCGGCCAGTTTGTTGCGGTCGCGGGCGGCGGCGGCTTCGAGTTCGCCGTTCAGCGCGGTGATCCGGTCGAATTCCGGTTTGAGGGTGTTATAGTCGCGTTCAAATTCGCCGAGGCGGACCAGTTCGGCGGCTTTGGCGGCGTTTTCCGCGGTGAGTTTTTCGATTTCGGCTTTGGCGGCGGCGAGGTCGGCGGAACGTTTGTCGAGGTCGGCGAGAGCGACTTCGGTTTTGCGCCGGGCGTCGGCGAGTTCGTCGGCGAGTGCTTTGCGGCTGGCGTTGAGGTCGATCAGGTTCTGGGTGTTGCGGCTGCCGCTTTCGAGCTGGCGGCGGAGCTGGTCGTTTTTCGCGGTGAGATCAAGCACGCCGGCTTCGAGTTCGGCGACTTTTCCGGCGCTTGCCGTAAGTTCGCCCGACTTCTTTTCGAGTTCGGCGCGGACGGCGGCAAGGGTTTCATTGTTGACGCGCATGGTCTCTTCGGCGGTTTTGCGCCGGGTGTCCATATCCTGAATAAAGCCGCGCAGATCCCTGGCCTCTTCGGTACTCTTAAAATTGTCGGCTTCGAGTTTGCGGAGTTTGTCGAGCAGCGCGGTGTTTTCACTGCGGACGGCGAGCAGCTGCTCCTGAAGCGCCATGTTGTCCTGCATGACCGCGGCGGGTTCGGTTTTTATCAGGCCGGGGTCTTTCAGCAGGGCTTCGTGGCTGGCGCGCAGTTCTTCGAGCGCCCTGCCGCTGGCGGCGAGTTCGTTGGAAACGCGCTCTTTTTCGCGGACGGCGTCGGCCAGTTTATTGTTCAGCGCCTCGCGTTCGGCGTCGTCGAAGCCGCGGCGGTTGCGCAGGTTGCCGAGCTCGCGGACGGCGTCGGCCAGCTTGGTGTTAAGCTCGCGCTCGGTCATGCGGAGGGCATTGCGCTCCTGATAGGCGGTATCCGAGTCGGACTTGACTTTTGCGATTTCCGCCCGGGCGTCGTCCAGTTGTTTGTTGACGGCTTCGAGCTTGGTTTTTTCCTCGACCAGCCGGTTTTTGAGTTCTTCTTTTTCCTCGTCCGGTTTGGCGAGGCGCTCCTCAAGCGCGCTCAGTTGGCGGCGCAGTGCGGCGAGATCGTCGCCGAGGCGGCGGTTTTCGGCGGTGAGATTTTCGATTTCGCCGGCGTTGGCGGCGTTGGCGCGTTCGCGGATGCGCATGGTTTCAAGTTCACGGGTCAGTTCAAGCACCTTGTCGCGGTAGCGGTCGCGGTCGGCGGCAAGCTCCCGGGTGCGGACGGTCGAGATTTCGGCCGGCGCATCGACTTTCGGCGGTCCGGCCGGCGCGGCGTTCGGCGCGGACGGCGTTTCCACCGCCGCCGGAGCCGGTGTGCCGGTTAATCCGCGCAGCACCTGAATGTCCGACTCGACCATCGAAATGCGGCTGTCGATCACGTTCTGGTTCCAGTCCGGCCGGGTGCGTTTGACCTCAAGGTAGTATTTCTTCGCCTCTTCAAGCAGTTGAAGCGCTTTGGCGTTGTTGCCCTCGAATTTTGCCTTGCGGCCTTTTTCGTAGTATTCATAGCCGGAGTTCCAGAGTTCCCAGGTTCCGGCGTCGCCGGACGGAGCCGCGGCGCGGACGCAGAAGCCCAGCGCCAGAATGATTGTCAGCAGTCGATATTTCATGGAAATTTCTCCTTTTTACTTACAGACAAAATACGGGCGGTATTGTTCTTCCAGCGGAACCGGGATCGAAAAAACCATGTTGAGATTTCCGAAGTCGTCGTATTCGGCCTCGTAGACTTCTCCGGAGCGTCTGGCGAGCGCGGCGAGGTCGGAGCGGTCGGGCGGCAGAAACACCTTGAGCGTGCGGCGGTGGCGGCGCGCCATGGCGGTGAGTTCGCGGCGCAGAGCGTCCATTCCGGCGCCGGTTTTTACCGAAACGAAGATGCCGGACGGAAAAAGTCCGCGTGCTCTCGCCTCCAGTGTCGGGTCGTGCGGCAGGTCGCATTTGTTGAACACCACCAGCATTTCGCGGTCGGCGGCGCCAAGCTCGTTAAGCACGCCGATGGTGGTTTCCCAGTGTTCCTCCAGAAATTCGCTCGAAGCGTCCAGCACCACCACCAGGAAGTCGGAGAACACCGCCTCCTCCAGGGTGGACTTGAACGCCGCCACCAGATTGTGCGGCAGTTTGCGGACGAAGCCCACCGTGTCGGTCATCAGCAGCACTGTGTGACCGTCGAGTTCGACCCGCCGGGTGGAGGGGTCGAGCGTGGCGAACAGCTTGTCCTCGGCCAGCACCTCGGCGGCGCCGAGCGCGTTGAGCAGCGACGACTTGCCCACGTTGGTGTAGCCGACGATCGCGGCCTTGGCCACCGGCGATTTCTGCCGGCTTTTCCGCATCACCGAACGCTGTTTGCGGACGATTTCGAGTTCCGCTTTGAGGCCGGCGATTTTGCGCTGAACGTCGCGCCGGTCATACTCGATCTGTTTTTCGCCCTCGCCGCGGGTGCCGCGCGCGCCGCCCTGCTGACGCGACAGATGGGTCCATGCGCCGGTCAGTCGCGGCAGCAGATATTCAAGTTTCGCCAGTTCGATCTGAAGCCGCGCCTCGCGGGTGATCGCCCGTTCGGCGAAAATGTCCAGAATGATTTCGCGCCGGTCGAACACCGGCGCCTTGACCAGCCGCTCCCAGTTGCGCTGCTGCGACGGAGACAGCTCGGCGTCGAACACCATGAGATCGCATTTTTTTTCCGCGAAGGCGGCGGCCAGTTCTTCGGCTTTGCCGGCGCCCACAAAGTAGCGGGCCTGAACCGTTTTCAGCCGCACGATCTCTTCGCCGGCAACCTCAATGTCGAGATTGCCGACCAGTTCGGCCAGTTCGGCCAGATGCTCGGCGGCGGCGTTTTCGGATTCCTCGGGCGGCCGCACCCCCACGATCAGCGCTTTCTCGTTGATCTTGCGTTTTTCGATGTCGGTTTCAAACATAGGTCAGGTCAGCTTTATCCATCCGACGAGGTTCATGAAGCAGACGATGATCGCCAGCGGCGCCACGATCCGGATCAGCAGGCCGAACAGCACGCCGAGCGTGTAAATATAGCGGCGCTCCTGAAGGTGGCCGTCGCCGCGCAGACCGGCGAGCAGAATCAGAATATTGGTGTCCCAGTAGTTGTCGCCGCCGCGGCGGAGTTCGCGCAGGCAGTTGCGGGTCTTCCATACATAGCCGACGAACAGCACGGTCAGCAGTCCGGAAAGCGGCAGCAGATAACTTGAGCAGAACACGTCCAGCTGGGTGAAGAAACTGTCGCGCATGCCCTCAAAGCCGGAAAGCAGCCATTCGGAGGCGGCGCGCAGCCACGGAGCGTGGTTCCATGACGCCGCGCTCGCGGCCGAAGCCAGACTCAGTGTGATGACGGTTAAAAAGACCGTCACCACCGCGGTCCGCCGCCGCCATTTGAACTGGTCGATGCAGAATGACACCGGCACTTCGAGCAAACTGATCGAACTGGTCAGCGCCGCGATCACAATCAGCCCGAACAGCAGCACGCACCAGAGCGTTCCCAGCCCGTCGCCGAAACTGTGAAGCGTTACCGGCATGATGTTGAATACCAGACCGGAACCGGCGGCGGGATTCATTCCGGCCGCGAACAGGGCGGGGAAGATCGCCAGGCCGGCCATCAGCGCCACCAGCGTGTCCAGCCCCACGATCACCGCCGAGGCGCTGAGTATGTTGCGGTCGCCGGGCAGATAGCTGCCGTAGGTCAGGATGATGCCCATACCCAGGCTCAGGGTGAAAAATGCGTGCCCCACCGCCTCCAGTACGCCGGCCGCGGTGAGCCGGTCGAAATGCGGGGTCAGCAGAAAGCTGATTCCTTTTTCCGACCCCGGCAGCGTCACGCCGCGCAGGATCAGCGCGATCAGCATCACAAACAGCAGCGGCATAAGGATTTTGCTCGCCCGCTCAATGCCCTTGCGCACGCCGAACCACACCACTACCAGACTGCAGCAGCTGAAGATCGCGGTTCCGGCCAGCGTGTAGCGCCAGTTGTCGGCGACGGACACGAAAAACTTTTCCGCCAGATCTGGCGAGGCCAGCTCCGGCGCGCCGCGCAGCGACTCGAAGCCGTAAATCATCAGCCAGCCGCCGACCACGTTGTAGTAGGAGAGAATCAGCACCGGAATTACCACCCCGAGCGCGCCGACCGCGGCCCATCCCCAGCGCAGCACCGCCAGTCCGCCGAGCGCCAGCAGCACGCCCATTCCACTGCGGCCGAGGGCGATCAGCGCCACCGCGCAGGCCAGCATGGCAAGCCCGAACATGGCGGCGGCCGGTGTGCGGACCGGATAAAGTTCGCGGAAGGCTCCGAACGGATTTTTTTTGGTGCGGCGGCCGAGTGAAAATTCGCACATCATCAGCGGCATTCCGATTAGGATTACGCAGCAGAGGTAGACCAGCACGAACGCGCCGCCGCCGTTGACACCGGTGATATATGGAAATTTCCACACGTTTCCCAGCCCGATGGCACTGCCGGCCGAGGCGAGAATAAAGCCGAGTTGACCGGTCCAGCTTTCGCGCTGATCTCCGGGAATATTTTTCATCATGAGCCGCTCCTGAAGTAAATGATGCAATAAGTTAACCGTTTTCGTCGGATTTTCAATCATTTGCGTCCGGTTTTCATTGAAAAAATGCGATTCCGGCGTTAAATTATAGTAATATAAAACAAGGAACGATTGATGAGTGAGCAAATTGAGAACATAGTGGTGCTCGACTTCGGTTCGCAGTACAGCCAGTTGATTGCCAGGAGAATCCGGGAATGCCGGGTTTACAGCCGCATCCTGCCGTTTTCCGCTTCGGCAAAGGAGATCGCGGCGCTGAATCCGCAGGGCATTGTGCTTTCCGGCGGGCCGATGAGCGTTTACGCCCCCAACGCACCGAAGTGCGACCCGGAAATCTTCAACCTCGGCGTGCCGGTGCTCGGCATCTGTTACGGACTTCAGCTGATGATCCATACGCTCGGCGGCGTGGTGTCGCCGGGAACGCGCCGGGAGTACGGCAAAACCGTGCTGCGCGTCCGGGAGCGCTCCGGGCTGTTTGCCGGAGTAAAGCCGGAGACGGTGGTCTGGATGTCGCACGGCGACAAAGTTACCAAACTGCCGCCGATTGCGCTCGACGTTCTTGCCGACAGCGACAATACCGAATACGGCGCGGTAAAATTCCGCGACCGCGAACTCTACGGCATCCAGTTTCACCCCGAAGTCGTCCATTCCGAAGAGGGTAAAACCATTATCGCCAACTTCTGCGGCCATATCTGCAAATGCCGCGGCAACTGGACGATGCAGTCTTTCATCGAACAGGCGGTCAAGGAAATCCGCGGGAAGGTCGGAACCGAGCATGTGATTCTCGGACTCTCCGGCGGCGTTGACTCCAGCGTGGCCGCCGCGCTGATCGACCGCGCGATCGGCAACCAGCTCACCTGCATCTTCGTCAACAACGGTCTGCTCCGCAAGAACGAGGAAAAGCGGGTGCAGGACCTGTTCGGCCGCAACTTTAAAATGAAGCTGGTCTATGTGGACGCTTCGGAGCGCTTCCTCTCCAAGCTGGCCGGCGTGGCCGAGCCGGAACGCAAGCGCCACATCATCGGCAATGAATTTGTCAAGGTGTTCGACGAGGCGGCGGCTGGAATCAGCCACGCCACGTTTCTGGCGCAGGGAACCACTTATCCGGACGTGATCGAGTCGGTTCCGATCGACGGCAACCCGGCGGCGATGATAAAAAGTCACCACAATGTCGGCGGTCTGCCGAAGGAAATGAAATTCAAACTGCTCGAACCCCTGAGCCGGCTGTTCAAGGACGAAGTGCGCGAGGTGGGCCGTCAGCTCGGTCTGCCGGAAGACGTGGTGATGCGCCAGCCGTTTCCGGGGCCGGGACTCGCGGTGCGCCATCCCGGAGCGGT
>JAEWSS010000025.1 GCA_023459755.1 Verrucomicrobiota bacterium
CTGGCGGGTGCTTGCAATCGGCGAAAACATCAACTGGGGAATGCGCGGCGACCCCCGCCACTTTACCGCGCGCACCCGACAGGAGGCAAAAAATTGAACATAACGTATCAGGGTAAAAAACTCTCAACCGCCGCCGCGACTCCGGCCGCCCTTGCCGCCGAGCTTCAAATCGACGCGGCGCACACCATCTTTGAACTGAACGGCGAAATCATTCCGCCGGGCGGCGACCTGAATGTTCCGCTGGCCGACGGCGACGAACTCAATGCCTTCCGCATTGTGGCCGGAGGATAGGCGGTAAGTTATGAATGTCAATCAACTTCTGACGGCGGACGAAAGAAAAATCATGGAATCCGCCGTAATCGGCGTCGCCGGCGCCGGAGGGCTCGGCTCCAACTGCGCCATGCATCTGGTGCGATCGGGAATCAAACATCTTGTGATTGCAGATTTCGACTTTGTTTCGCCGTCGAATCTCAACCGGCAGTTTTTTTTCCGCGATCAGATCGGTCAGCCGAAAGTCGAAGCGCTCGCAGCCAATCTCTATCGCATTGAACCGGAGTTGTCGCTTGAACTCCACGCCGTACGGCTTGACGCGGACAATCTGACGCACATTTTTGAAAAATGCTCCATCGTCGCCGAAGCGTTCGACAACGCCGACGCCAAAGCCATGCTGATTTCCACCCTGCTTCCAACCGGGAAGCCGGTTGTCTCGGTAAGCGGCGTGGCCGGCTGGGGCCGCTCCGGAGAATTGCAAGTTCGCCGCGCCGGGAAAAACCTGATTTTGATTGGCGATTTTTCCAGCGGCGTCGAACCCGGGATTCCGCCCTTCTCTCCCCGCGTGGGCATTGCCGCCGCTATGGAGGCAAACACCATCGCCGCACTGCTGCTGAATAAAAACATTTGAGGACAAAATATGAAAGAACTTATCATCGGCGGTAAAAAATTCACCAGCCGCCTTTTCCTCGGAACCGGAAAATTCGCCTCGCCGGCGATTTTTGCCCGGGCGTTGAAGGCGTCCGGCACCGAACTTGTCACCACCGCGTTGACCCGCGTTCACGAGTCCGACGCCGCACACGACGACATTTTAGGCGTTATCGACCGCCAGAAAATCGAGGTCATGCTGAACACTTCCGGCGCACGCGACGCGGACGAAGCCGTCCGCATCGCCAAACTCGGAGAAGCCGCCGGATTCAAATGGATAAAGCTCGAAATCCACCCGGACGCGCGCTATCTTCTGCCCGATCCGGTCGAAACGCTCAAGGCCGCTGAAATTCTGGTCAAACGCGGACTGACCGTGCTCCCATACATCAACGCCGACCCGGTTCTGGCCAGACGGCTTGAAGAAACCGGCGCGGCGGCGGTAATGCCGCTGGGCGCGCCAATCGGCTCAAACCGCGGAATCCGCACCCGCGACATGATCGAAATAATCGTTGAACAAAGCCGGATTCCGGTGGTGGTGGACGCCGGAATCGGACTGCCGTCCCACGCCGCCGAAGCAATCGAACTCGGAGCCGACGCCGTGCTGGTCAACACCGCAGTGGCCGCCGCCGAAGACCCGGTCGGCATGGCCGAAGCGTTCAATCTCGCGGTCCGCGCGGCCGAACTCGGAGTTGTGTCCGGGCCGCCCGCCCCCGGAAGAACCGCCGCCGCCACCAGCCCGGCACACACGTTCGACATATTTAACTAAGGACGAGACACCATGTTCCCAATGCTGAAATTTTCCGCGCGGCAGATACTCGACTATTACGCCGCCGCAACCGCCGAAAACGTTCGCGCCGCACTGGACAACCCGACGCCCGGATATTTCGAGCTGCTGACACTGCTTTCGGAGGCCGCCGCGCCGTTCAGAACGGAAATGCGCCGGCGCGCCACCAACGCCCGTCGGCGTTACTATGGCAAAACCGTGTCGATTTTCGCGCCGCTGTACATCTCCAACACCTGCGTCAACTCATGTAAATACTGCGACTTTAACGTTCACCACCACGCAGACCGCAAAATTCTCACCCTCGATGAAATTCGCCTCGAATGCGAAGCCATCCGCAAAAACCGGATCGATTCGCTCCTGATCGTCGCCGGTGAAGATCCGCGGCATATGACGGTGGAATACCTCTGCGAAGTCGGAAAAATGCTTAAAGAAATGTTTTCCTGTCTGGCGTTGGAGGTCGCGCCGCAGGACGAGGACGCCTACCGGAAGCTTTTTGCGGCCGGATATGACGGACTTACCTGTTTTCAGGAAACTTATGACCAGACGCTGTATAAAGAACTGCATCCGGCCGGCCCGAAAAGCGTTTACGACTATCGGGTCTGGACCCATCTCCGGGCGGGCAAAGCCGGATTCCGCACACTGGGAATGGCTTTTCTGCTCGGTCTTGCGCCATGGCGGCTCGAGGCGGCGAGTCTTGGCGCCCACGCGATTTTTCTGATGAAGGAGTGCTACCGGAGCCGGATTCAATTTGCCTTTCCGCGCATTACCCCGGTCAGCGGCGGATTTCAACCCGCACATCCGGTGGACGAGGCCGACCTGGAACAGATGATGCTCGCGTTCCGCATTGTGTTTCCGGAATGCGGAATGACCGTTTCAACGCGGGAAAACCCCGCATTCCGGGATAAAATCGTCCAGTCGTGCGCCGACAACATGTCCGCCGGGTCGCGCGTGACTCCGGGCGGCTATGCGCTTCTCGCCGACAAGGACGTTGCGCAGTTCACTTTGAATGACGCCAGATCGCCCGAACAGATATATGCCGCCATTGCCGAAAATGGCCAGGAGACGGTATTCAAAAACTGGGACAACCGCATATAAAATATTTATTATCTGTTTTTAAATAAAAGCAATTTATGTTTTGCAATTTTATCTGCATAAGCTAAACCGGAACGACAACGCCTTTGTCAATGCCGCGGCCGGGATGGGCGGCACCGGACGGCTTCGGCTTGAAAATCAGAAAAAATATTACCTCTAAGTGGAGTCCGCCAACTGGAAAAACGGCATCGGAACCGGAGCCATAACCGGACTGTGTCTGACCGGAGGTAAAAACTATTTTGCCGCAGTCGAGCGCTGTCGGACTCCCGGGAATATCGGCCCATCGGAAATTATCGCCCCCCAATATAAATGGCTGAATGATACAAATTTTTAAATAAAAAAAATAAAATAACTTGACTTTTCAAATAACAATTGATAATATAATAAGAAGATGTGACGAACATAAATTAAACTAAATAAAAAACGGAAGCACAACGTCATAAAGCGGTATTTTTCGTTCCGATCATCCATGTTGTTCGCCGCGATTTAATTTAATGACAATAACGCGTAGCCCGGAAATTACAGGCCAACGCCGATCGGGGATGTAAATGTTTGAAAAAACGCCGCTGACAGCGGTGGTCGGCTTGCTGCTTCTGTTCTTCAAGTTCACCGTGTTCGGCGGCGGAACGGCGGGAATACTGCTGGGCTTCGCAAGCGGAAACGCGATTGAACAACAGCGAATTATCGGAGAAATGGACAGCGCCGCCGCGGTCATGGCCGCCAATGCGGTCAAGCCGTCCGCGATTTTCCGCATTGACGAAAACGCTGTATTCGGGCAGCCGGACATTGAAGAAGTTTTCTCGCAAACCCAGGCGCTGACGCCGGAAACGACACTGATCTTCATCTACGGCCACGCCCAGAAGAACCGTGCCGGCAAAATACTGCTGCGCATGCCCAAGGCGACTTTTCCGGCAGAGAAATTGCGCGAATATATCGCGTCTCTTCCGGAGGAAAGCATAGTCTTCTGTTTCAACAGTCAAAGTCTGGAGCTGGCGGAGCTTCTGGCGCCGTCGGCCGCCGTCTGCGTCGGGATGGACACCGCGCCGGTTCCGGACGCGCCGCCGGTCATCCCGGAAGCGTTTATCACGCTTTGGCGCAACCGCGGAAACGGCGGCGAACTCTTTTCACTGCTGAAACAGTCAATGACGGAAGCACAGAAACGCGCGGCGGCGAAAAAAATATTTTTCAACGAGTCTCCGGTTGCCTACATCAAAGGCGATCCGGTGTTTTTCCCGTTTGAAAGCTGTTCCCCGATGCCGCTGCTGTCCGCGTCAAATCAACCGGAAAAGACTGCCGCCGCCAGCTCAAATGCCGAAACGCCACCAGCCAAAACGACAAACACCGCCTGCGACGCGGTGATACTCGAACGGGACTACAAAGTCACCATTTCCGGCAGCCGCGCCGTTATTGAAGACCACCGGAAGATTAGCGTCATCACCTCGGCCGGTGCGGAATCCTTAAGCTCGCTCGCGCTCCCCGAGTCGGCGGAAATCCTCGCCGTCTCCCGTCGTTCGGCGGACGGCGCACCGCGCGAGGCGGTCGGCCAGCCGGAACGA
>JAEWSS010000026.1 GCA_023459755.1 Verrucomicrobiota bacterium
CATCAGCTTCCCGATGCTGGTCTTCATGACCGTGTTTTTCGCCATGCTGGTCAACGACGCTGGCTACGGAATGATCTTTCTGGCCGCCTCGCTCTGGGGCGTCTGGCACTTCCGCCGCAGTCCGAAGGGGCGTCAGGCCTCGGCGCTGGTGGTGATTTTCAGCATCGCCACAATCGCGTGGGGCATGGCGGCCGGCAGCTGGTTCGGCGTGGAGGCGGGAGGATGCGACTTCCTTACCGACCCGCAGAAACGCAACGGCAATCTGATCTTTGTCTGCTTCACGCTGGCGGTGACGCAGCTTTCGCTCGGACATCTGTGTTTATTGTTCAAATCGTTGAAGCCAAGGAATATAATCTGCCAGATCGCCTGGATTATGGTGCTGGTCGGCTTCTATCTGCTGGCGGTGACGGTGGTGGCATATCCGGACATGAAAATGCCGGAGTGCGTCAAATATCTGATCGGAATCGGCACCGGACTGCTGATGGTGTTCAAGGTGGAGTGGAAGGACGTGGGATCGGTCTTCAACTTCCCGTTTGAAATCATCAACTGTTTCACCGACACTTTGAGCTATATTCGTCTGTTCGCGGTCGGCATGTCCGGCGGCTACATGGCGATGTGCTTCAACGGCATGGTGGCGGACATCTTCGCCTCCGGACGCGAGTCGCTGCTCGGCATGCTGATCGCGGTGCCGTGCGGCATTCTGATCGTGGTGGTGGCGCACAGTCTGAACATTGCGCTGGGGCTGATCGCGGTTCTGGTGCATGGTGTGCGTCTGAACACGCTGGAGTTTTCCAATCATGTCGGTCTTACCTGGTCGGGTGCAGAATACCGGCCGCTGAAAAAAAGATAACCTAAAAAAAATCAAGGAGATACGAAAATGACGAATGAAATGATGCGGGCAATGATTTCCGGTGGCGGCTATGTGGCGCTGGGTCTGGCGGCGCTCGGTTCGGCTTACGGCTGCGGCGCGGCGGTAATGGCGGCCTGCGGCGCGTGGAAAAAGATTTATTCGCAGAACAAACCGGCGCCGTTTCAGCTGTTGGTGTTCTGCGGTCTGCCGCTGTCTCAGACCATCTACGGCGTGCTGTTGTTCATGCTGATTCACGGCAAGGCGGCAAATGACGATTTTGCGTCGTTCTGGCCGATGTTTGTTTTTCTCGGCTTCTTCGCCGGAATTGCGCTGTGCGCCTCCGCCTGGTGGCAGGGTCGCGGCGCGGCCACCGCGTGCGACGCATTCGCGGAAACCGGCAAGGGATTTGCCAACTATCTGATGGTGCTCGGCATCATTGAAACGGTTTCGCTGTTCGCGCTGGTGTTCGCCATTCTGGCGCTGCCGACCGAGGCGCAGGCCGCTGCGCAGGCCGCCGCTCATGCCGCGGCCGCCGCGATCAATTAGCTATTGACCATTCGCTGAATAATTCCGCACTGCCGTGTACCGTACCGGCAGTGCGGTTTTTTATGCTCTCAACCGCGGGTCGCCGGCCGCAAACCAGCCGCCGCGGCACCGGAGCAAGGTGTTTTCCGTCACCGTCGGCCGGACATTTCGTCCCGCGCGACAAGCCGGCTGTCCGGCTGCAGTACAGCCGGTCATTTTTGCCATGGCCACACATGCCGCCGCATTGCACGCCGCTCATCCGCCAGCGCACCGGCAGACCGGCTTCACTTGCGTCGATACAACATGCGCCGCGTCCGTTTGCGGGAAGGGGCATTATCGCTCGTCTAAGCAAAGGGAAAGGCGGAACCCTCTGCCGGAGTTGATATAAAACATCTGCAGTGTCTCTGCAACTTTTTCCTTTTCCTCCGACGAGCTATCATGCCCATTCTCGGAAAAGGAAAGCTGCAGGAACAACACAGGGAATAACATACAAAAAGCCCCGCGTCCGCGACAGGATGGCCGCACGGCGCAGGGCGGGAACGGGAAAACCGAACTATTTGATCGACGCCGACACTTCGGCTATCTCCTTATCGGTCAATGCGTAATTAAACAACATCGCCTCGCCGGTTCCGGCTCCGAGCACCAGCGGCGCACCGTTGTCGATCAGATCGACCACGTTGATATCGCCAAAGAACTCAGCCGCCGGAACGCCGTCGATATACATGACGCCGCCGCGCCACTTGTCCCACGAAACCGCCACCACATAGCGCCGTCCGGCTTCGAGCACCGGGCCGGAAAACTCCACACGGTCATGGTAGTTGTCGATGCTGTCTTCGATCTTGCAGTGAACCGAGCCGTCCGGCTTGGTATAGATCATGAACTCGCTGTATTTTTGTTCGCGGAACATGACCGGAACGTTCATCGTCGCAAAGTCCTTGAATTCCACGGAGCAGACCAGCGTAAGTCCGCGGGTGACGCTGAACGGCACCTCGAATGTTCCGGGACCTTGAAAGCGACCGAGTTCGCCGTTTGTGCGCAGCGGGAATTTTTCGGACACCGCGGCGGCGCCGAGCCGGAAGGTGAACGACGCATCTTTTTCGCCGACCGCGTTGTCCGCCGTCGGTACAAAATTCATTTCAACCACCGCCGGTTTGCCGCCGACCACCGCAACCGACGCCGGAAGCGGCTCGGCCAGTTTCCAGCCGTCCGGCACGTCAACGTTTATCATGCAGTTCAAATCGCGCTCCGAACCCGGCTCGATGATCGCCGCAAAGCGATTGTCGCGGTTCAGCGCACGAATCTTGAGTTTTGCCTCGGCCAGCGGAACCCGGAAACGGGAGATCTTCGCCGCGCCGCCGTCAACCGCGACTCCGGCAAAGAACACGCCTTCCGGCGGTTCGGGGACCCATTCGTCGCCAACGGTGGTGGACAGCATCTTCTTTTTCAGGTCGAAAGGCTTGGTCAGCATCACCCGGAAGCGAGCGGAAAATTCCGCGCCCGGCGCCACATCAGAGGAAACCGCATCCAACGGCTCGATGGAAAAATAATCCTTCATCTTTTCATCCGCCGTCAGCGATATTGTCAGTTTTTCCGACCGGTCGGAAGCGTTGACCGCATTCAAAGTAAACACTTCGGGAATCGACATCTCCAGCTGATTGCGCGTAAATTCCACATCCGGAGCCCGGTCGAAAACCGGAGCAAACGACGGTTCGGCACCGGCGTTTTTCTCAAAAATCAACGCCGTTGCGCTCCACTCCGGGCGACAGTAATCGCCCTCAAAGCGCGGAACGCCGCGGAAAGTCAGCGTCATCGGCTTGCCGTTGGAGACCAGGTCAAAGCTGTTGAGCGCAAAGTCGCCGCTCTTTTCCATGATTCCGGAGAGCACCGGGCGACCATTGAGCTCGACCTGCAGCGTCGACGGCTGGGCGATGCGCGAACCGCTCTCACCGGTCAGCAGCGTGGCGCGGTAAGTGCCTTCCGGCAGGGTAAATTCCAGAGTTCCGGCATGCTCGCCGAAAACATAGCCTTGTTCAACCGGCGTCAGGCCGGGCAGCAGAACCGGTCCCGCGCTCAACGCGCCGCCGGAACGCCATTTGGCCCTGCCTTCGGCCGGATTGTCGGGGTTGACCGAGACAAAGCCGTCGGCCGCACCGCCGAATTTAAGCGCCAGTGCCGCGTCCTTCGCCCGCTTGGAAAAGTCGGACACCATCGGCAGAAACGCCTCGCGCGCCTCAAGATCGGAAACAAAAACCGGCTGGCAGTAAAGCGCCTGACCGGGAATCCCGCTGGCGCTGGATGTACTCTCGGCGTCGTCGCCGACCCGGACGCGAACATAATATTCGTCGCCCTTGATCGTATATTCAGCCTCCAGCCCCTCAACTTCGTGCAGCAAACGGCCGTGACGACCGATAAACTTGATCCGGAAATGCTGCTTGTCCTGCGGTTTAACCTTGATTTTGATTGTCCGACCATCCACCGCATATGACTCCAGCTCCGGACCGGTGGAGGCATAGAATTTCCCAAGCCGCAGGGCGTTCAGCACGGCGTCCGGCGTCAATTCCGCAACCTGACACACCACCCAGCCGTAACCGGGAGAACTGGTTGCCGGCTGATAGTTGTAATAGTAATGCGTATCGTCGGTCGCAGTGCCGTAAACCCGCTTGCCATTGGACAAAAGAACGTCCCATATCTGCTCGGCGCCGGGACGGGAAAGATCGCCGTAGTTATTGCATCCCGGGTCGGCGTTAACCAGTTCAAAGAGATACGGCTCATCGACCTGGAGCAGTTCGCGGTAGTCAAACGACCACAGAAAATTGGGATGGTTGACCTGAGCCACCGCGCCGGCGTCCCATGACCGGCGAACGTTTTCCCGAATTTCGGACACAATATTTCCGGTATAAGCCGGCATCATCGGATATTTGATGCCAAGCGCGTTGACATGCACTTCAATCGGCCGCTCGTAGCGGTTCAGCAGGGCGACGGAAAGTTCGCTGCCGGGAAGGGAAATGAAATCGTTCAGCTCGCGATCGTCCAGCATGTCCTTGGGGTCGAACCAGCCGCCGTAGCACCAGTCGACGATGTGGTCGGTGAAAATGCAGACGTTAAAGCCCTTGTCGTTATAAATTTTTGCCGCGTTTTTCGGCGTGGCATTTCCGTCCGACCGCGTAGTGTGCATATGCAGTTCGCATTTTACGAAGCGTTCCGCATCGCCCCCGGCGACACTAAGCGCGGCGACCCCGACCATTCCGCTCAAAATAGACCTCCAGTTCATGACTTTTCCTTATATAAAACGTTTTACAATGAAAGCATGATAAAAGATATACTCAAATGCAAAAAAAGCAATCGCATTCATATTATTTTCGTTGTTTTTATAAAAAAGGAGGGTTTTCCGTGGAACGAATGGCGTTTTTTAGACGTTGAAAAAGCCGGGATTAGGGCGAAGACCGTCAATCGACGATTTTGCCGTTCCCGAAAGACTTTGCGAATGGAGCGCCGCCACCGCCACAACCGCCGCGGTGGAACCTGCGGCGCGGCGAGCGGAGAAGACCGCCACGAACAGCACGCCG
>JAEWSS010000027.1 GCA_023459755.1 Verrucomicrobiota bacterium
GAGCGCCTGCCCGCAGCGCCGCGGTGTGTGCCTTCAGGTTACCACCCGTGCCCCGAAGAAGCCGAACTCCGCTCTGCGTAAAATCGCCCGTGTCCGTTTGACCAACGGACAGGAAGTCACCGCCTACATCGGCGGCGAAGGCCACAATCTTCAGGAACACTCGGTGGTGCTGGTGAAGGGCGGTCGTGTACGCGACCTTCCCGGCGTCCGTTATCACATTGTTCGCGGCGCGCTGGACAGTCTCGGCGTGGCCAAGCGCAAGCAGGGACGTTCCAAATACGGCGTGAAACGCGGCAAGTAATCAGGAGAGCATTAAGAAATGAGAAGACGCAGACCAGAAAAGCGGGAGCTTACTCCCGACGTGAAATACAACAGCGAGAATGTCGCTCGTTTGATCAACACCATTATGACCCGCGGCAAGAAGTCCGTGGCTCAGAAGATCGTCTACGGTGCACTGGACATCATTGCCGGAAAGAAGCAGGATGTGCCGGCCATGGAGGTCTTTGACCGTGCGCTTGAAAATGTCAAGCCGAAGCTTGAAGTCAAGAGTCGTCGTGTCGGCGGCGCCACCTATCAGGTCCCGGTTGAAGTCAGCTCCGACCGTCAGGTTGCGCTGGCGATGCGCTGGATCACTACCTACAGTCGCGGCCGCAAGGGCAAGAGCATGACCGAGAGCTTGGCCTCGGAGCTCATGGACGCGTTCGATAATACCGGTTCCTCTGTCAAGAAAAAGGAAGATACCTTCAAGATGGCCCAGGCCAATAAAGCTTTTGCGCATTACCGCTGGTAGTTTTTTATGAATCCACAAGAAAAAGTATTCAAGGAATCCCCGCACCGTCAGATCCCGCTGGCCGAAACCCGGAACATCGGAATCATGGCGCATATCGACGCCGGCAAAACCACGTTGTCGGAACGCATTCTTTTCTACTGCGGACTGAGCCATCGCATGGGCGAAGTTCACGACGGCACCGCCACCATGGACTGGATGGTGCAGGAGCAGGAGCGCGGTATCACTATCACTTCCGCCGCCACGACGGCGTTCTGGAAAGGACATCGCATCAACCTTATCGACACCCCCGGACACGTTGACTTCACCGCTGAAGTCGAACGTTCGCTGCGCGTGCTTGACGGCGCGGTGGCGGTGTTCTGTTCGGTCGGCGGTGTTCAGCCGCAGTCCGAGACCGTGTGGCGCCAGGCGCAGCGGTACAAGGTTCCGATCATCGCGTTTGTGAACAAGATGGATCGTACCGGCGCGAATTTCGAAAACGTGGTTCATCAGATTAAATTCAAGCTTGGCGCCTGCCCGATTCCGATCATGCTTCCGATCGGTGCCGAGGCGGATTTCGCCGGTGTGGTCGATGTGCTGTCCAACAAGGCGATGTATTTTGACCTGGACGATACCGGCAGCCAGGTGCGTGTTGCGGATGTTCCGGCCGAATTGCAGGAAAAACGCGATGAGGCGTACAAGTATGTTGTGGAGTGCCTCGCCGAATCCGACGAGGAAATTATGGACGCGTTCCTTAATGACGTTCAACCCACCGTGGATCAGGTCCGCAAGGCGCTGCGTCGTTCGACGCTGAGCTGCCACGTGGTTCCGGTGTGCTGCGGCACCGCCTTCAAGAAAAAGGGCGTTCAGCCGCTGCTGGACTCGGTGGTCGATTATCTGCCGTCTCCGCTTGATATTTGGGACATCAACGGCTCCGATCCGGCCACCGGCGATCCGCTTACGCGGCACGCCGGCGACATGCAGCCGTTCTCGGCTCTGGCATTCAAGATTATGTCGGACCCGTTTGTCGGCAAGCTGACATTCTTCCGGGTTTACTCCGGCGTGGCCGAACGCGGCATGACGGTGTTGAATCCGCGTACCGGACGCACCGAGCGGTTGGGGCGTCTGCTTCAGATGCACGCCAACACCCGTGAAGAGCGCGACGAGATTTTCTCCGGCGATATTGCCGCGGTGGTAGGTCTCCGCAATGTGACCACCGGCGATACGCTGTGCAAAGTGGACGAACCGATTGTGCTGGAAAGTATGACTTTCCCGGACCCGGTCATTTCGGTGGCCGTGGAGCCGAAAACTTCCGCCGAACGCGACAAGCTGTATAAGGGGTTGGACGCGCTGGCCGAAGAAGATCCGACATTCCAGGTTCGCAGCGACGAGGAAACCGGTCAGACGATCATCAGCGGTATGGGCGAACTTCATCTGGATATCATTGTGGACCGTCTGGTTCGTGAGTTCAAGGTTGAAGCGAACACCGGCGCGCCGCAGGTTGCTTACCGTGAAGCGCTGCTCGGCCCCGGCGATGCGAACAGCAAATTTGTCCGTCAGACCGGCGGTCATGGTCAGTACGGCCATGTTGTGCTGAGCATTGAACCCGGCGAACCCGGCAGCGGTGTTGTGGTTGAAAACAAGGTGGTCGGCGGTAATATTCCGAAGGAATTCATTAAGCCGATTGAAAACGGAATCCGCGAAGCGGCGCAGTCCGGTGTTTTGGCCGGTTATCCGCTGATCGACTTCAAGGCGTCGATTCTCGACGGTTCCTATCACCCGGTTGACTCCTCTGAAATGGCGTTTAAGATTGCCGGTTCCATGGCATT
>JAEWSS010000028.1 GCA_023459755.1 Verrucomicrobiota bacterium
CTGCACTATCGGCTGTCCGGACTCGGCATCGACCCGGCCGACTTTCGCCGCTGAAATTCCTTTTTGTGCTTTTTTTGACTCACGGACTTGAAAAAGCCGCCAAATCGGTTTATGTTTACCGGGAATAGATCGCAGAGTATGAATTAATTCTAATAAACAAGGTGTTATTCGAGATGAAAATCAGCAAGTTTCTGGCGGTGTCCTGCCTGACCGGACTTTCCACGCTGGCCGCGGCCGGGGAAATCCAATCCGGCGAGTATCTTCCGATCGACGGGTTCTTCGGAGCCGGTCTCCCCTCGACCTGGTCCGTCCGTGAGGGATTTGAACCGGTGAAGCTAACCACGGTAGACCGCCGTTACCCGGTGGCGTTAAGCGATACCGACGACCAGTTGGCCACGATTGCGATTCTTGCCGCGGAACTGCAGAAATATTACCCGTCGGAAGTGCTGGTTCCGCTGATGACCGAACTTACGCCGATTCTGGCCGGAGAGGTCAATGCGCGCAAGTCGCTCGGCATGCCGGGCGTTGAAGTGGCCGGCGACGTTTCGTCACCTGAAGTAAAGAAGAGTCTGACCGACTTTTTTGCCTACAAAAGCGACGTGCTGTCCAAAGCCGGCGCCGCCTCGGTGGAATATACCGGCAACGCCGATAACGACAAAGCCAATTTCCAGCTTTTCACCATCGGCGACATGAACGATCTGCTTACAAAAATGCAGGTTCCGGTGCAGCGCAAAACCATTGAGGTGGTCGCCCAGGTCGGCAAACGCGCGCTGATCATGAACAATGAATATATCCCGGTTCGTCCCGGCGACCAGTTCGAAATCTCCGGCCGGCTCTTCTCCCGCACCAACCCCTCCGAGGAAGAAGTGGCAAAACGCGCCGGTCTGCCGAGTACGCTGGACGTGGAACAGCAGGTGCTGCGCAAGCGCATCGGCGGATTCACCGTGATATTCTATAATCAGGATCGCCAGCCGATTTACGAAATGGTGAAACTTTTTGTCACCGAGGACTATCAGCGGCAGCGGGTCTCATGGCAGTTTGAAGTCCCTGCTCCGCACGGGATTCCGACTGCGTACATCCGCATCGGACTGGTGGTGGCTCCGGCCAACGCCGCGGACCCGGAAGCCGACCCGATCGAGTTCAGCGATGTCCGCATGAAATGCGTCGCAACCGCGGCCGAAGCGGTCAAGTAATGCCGCTCGACAACGGAATATGAAAAATGGGGGGAACGTAATACGCTCCCCCATTTTTTTTGATGCGGCATTGAAAACCGTTTTTCCGGGATGTATAATATATTGTAATATGACATCGCGAAATATTAATCAATAATCAAATTAACAATATCGTCGATCAAGAAAGCGCAGGCTGATATGACCAAGATTATCTCCACAGAATTGCAGCAGGAGCAGGCGGGACTCACCGAAGACGTTCAAATAACCGAAACCGGAGCAATCAAGTTCGGCACGATGAGCAGCCCCAGCAGCAGTTCATCGGCCTCAATGCAGTTCAGCAGCGACGCGCTCAGCCTCTCGATCGCCGGCGTCATCGACACCTACACCACAAAAGTTAATCTCGGTGTGATGTTCGGCAAGATCGCGACCACATACACCTATCTGGACGGCTCGGTTGACTTCAGCGGCAACGGCAGCGTTTCCATCACCGCAAAAAGTTTGGGAGCCAGCACCACGGCCAGCGGATTTTGGGGCAAAAACATCACTTTTGGTAATTTCTCATCCTCAAATTCGATTGCAGTCAACGCCATTGCCGGCAGCACCGGAACCTCGCAGACATCGGCCTATGCCAACGCCACCGGCATATATTCCTCCGCCGCGGTGATCTTTAACGCCGACCTCGCCGGACAAATCACGGTGACGGCCAAAGGCGCCGGAAGCAAATGGGGCGACGCCACCAGCGACGGAATCTACGCGCTTACCGGAGCAGCCGTCAACGGCGTGCTGTCCGGCTCAATCAACTCCACGGCAAACGGAGCCGACAGCGGATTTTCCGGCGAGGCGGTCGCCTCCGGAATCACCGCCGGCAACAAGTCGTTTTCGGCGCTGGTGACGATCGGCTCGCTGTCCGGCTCAATCAACGCCACGGCGCAGGGCGGCAACCTGAGCGGAGCCGTGACCGGTTCGGCCAACGGAACCGCCTACGGAGTTTACGGATCGGACGGCGTGGTGATCGCCGATATGACCGGCGAAATCCGCGCCGACGGCAAAGGCGGCAATATCACCGCCGCCACCCAGACCGCCTATGCGCAGGGTAGAGCGTTCGGCATCTATTCAAATACCGGGGACATTCAACTCAATTCTCCGGAATTCAGCAGCATCTACGCCACCGCGACCGGCGGCATGACCGCACTGGCCAGCTCGGATTACACCACCACGCCATGCGATGTCAGCGTCTACGCCTACGGCATATGCTCGCACGCCAACGTAATTTGCGACGAACTCAACTCATTTATAACCGTTGTCGCTTCAGGCAGCGCCTACGGCTCAACGCTGTACAGTCAGTATGGACGCGGGTTTGCCGAAGCCTACGGCATCTGGGCGGACGGCAACATCACAATCCGCTCGGCCATGACCGAAGGGTTCGGCAGCATCGACGTCACCAGCACCGCCGGGAACTCCGGCGGCTGGAACTACACCGGCAGCGTTGCCGCCGGACTTGCCGCCGCAAAACAAA
>JAEWSS010000029.1 GCA_023459755.1 Verrucomicrobiota bacterium
CCGAAAACACGGACGCGATAAAGGAAAATCTTCACGCCCAGGTCGCCGGGTCGGTACAGTGGTGCCAGAGCGTACAGAAAATGGTCGAACGCGGAGCCGACTTCATGATCGAATTCGGCCCCGGCAACGTGCTGACCAATCTGCTCCGCCGCACCTGCCCGGAAATCGGGTACCGCAACATAAACAATATCGAAACACTGAACAATTTTGACAAGGAGTAATCACATCATGAGCAAATCTCTTGAAGGAAAAGTGGCGATAGTCACCGGCGGAGCCCGCGGCATCGGCAAGGCGATCTGCGCGAAACTCGCGGCGAACGGCGCATCGCTCGCCATTGTTGACATCATGCTCGAAACCGCCCAGGCCACCGCGGACGAATTCTGCAAACAGGGGGTCAACGCCAAGGCCTACGCGGCCAATGTGGCGAAATTTGAAGACGCGGAAGCCACTGTCGCCCAGGTTGTCGCCGACTTCGGCCACCTGGACATTCTGGTGAATAACGCCGGAATCACCCGCGACACGCTGATGCTCCGCATGAGCGACGCCGACTTCGACGCGGTAATCGCCGTGAACCTGAAGGGAACGTTCAATTTCACCAAGGCCGCGGTTCGTCCGATGATGAAGCAGCGCGCCGGCAAGATTGTCAACATCTCCAGTGTCGTCGGCAAAATGGGCAATGTGGGACAGGCCAACTATTCCGCCAGCAAGGCCGGCGTGATCGGGCTGACCAAAACCACCGCCAAGGAATTCGCCGGCCGCAACATCCAGTGCAACGCCGTGGCGCCGGGATACATCATCACCGACATGACCGGCAAACTCTCGCAGGAAGCCACCGACATGTTCCTGAAGATCATTCCGGCCGGTCGCGGCGGCAAGCCCGAAGACGTCGCCAACGTGGTCTATTTCCTGACCTCGTCCGACGCCGACTATGTGACCGGTCAGGTCATCAACTGCGACGGCGGAATGCTGATGTAATTCAAACGCCGCAGACATAAACCGTCCGCCGCCGTCCCGGAATCACAACCAAGATGTCCGGGATTGCGGCGCGACGGAAGCATTGCGGCAATCAATTTTTTTGAAAGGCGGCGATTTTACATGTCCATGAGTTCGGTTCCCCGCTCCGAGCGGGTGCATATCGCGCTGTTCGGCAATCGCAACAGCGGCAAATCCAGTCTGATCAACGCACTCACCAACCAGCCGCTGGCGATCGTCTCGCCGTCCAAGGGAACCACCACCGACCCGGTTTTGAAGTCGATTGAAATTCTTCCGCTCGGCCCGTGCGTGCTGATCGATACCGCCGGACTTGACGATGAGGGGGAACTCGGCAGACTGCGAATCGCAAAATCACTCGACATGCTCGATAAATGCGACATTGCGCTGATGGTTATCGACGGCGAAGCCGGAGTAACCGCGCACGACATCGCACTCGCCGTCGACATCAAAGCAAAAAAACGTCCGCTGGCCGTGCTGTTGAATAAAATCGACCGGCTGCCGGACGCGGCGGCCGCAGTAAAAAGCGCATCCGAAAAACTCGGAATGCCGGTTATTCCGGTCTCCGCCGTGTCCGGGAAGGGGCTGGACGAAGTCAAGAACGCCCTGCCCTCGCTGCTGCCGGATACGGAGGACGAAGTAAAAATACTCGACGGCATTGTGAACGCCGGCGACGTTGCCATACTGGTTTGTCCGATTGACTCCGCCGCGCCGAAAGGCCGCCTGATCCTGCCTCAGCAGCAAGTGATCCGCGAATTGTGCGACGCGAAATGCGGCGCGTTGGTCTGTCAGACCGGCGACCTCGCCGCCATGCTCAAAAAGCTCGCCGATCCGCCGAAAATAGTAATCACCGACTCGCAGGCGTTCAAAGAAGTCGCCGCCATTGTTCCGGAAACGGTTCCGCTGACCAGTTTTTCCATCCTGTTCGCCCGCTATAAAGGCGACATCAAACAGCTGACCGCCGGAGCCGAGGCGCTGAAAACTCTGCGCGACGGCGACCGCGTGCTGATCTCCGAAGGCTGCACCCACCACCGCCAGTGCGATGACATCGGGACGGTCAAAATTCCGCGCTGGCTCAAACAGTTGACCGGCAGGGAGCTAAAACTTGAATACTCCAGCGGAGCCGGTTTTCCTGAAGATCTGTCGCATTACCGCTTAATCATTCACTGCGGCGGCTGCATGCTGACCAGAAGAGCCATGCTCTCCCGGCTGGAGGCGGCCCGGAAAGCCGGAGTTCCAATCGTAAATTACGGAATAATGATTGCCTGCGTCCACGGAATACTCGACCGGGCGGCCGCTCCGCTGAAAAAGTAGTTTTTTTTACTTGAATACCGCAAAATTCAGGCTATAGTAGGTTTGAAGAGAGACCACACAGCAAGGAGAAGCCGCATGCGGGAGACAATTTTTTTTCAGCAGGGCAAGGACGTTGAAGTCAAGCTGTACAGCTTGCGCAACTCCTCCGGATTCGGCGTTGACATCACGAACCTCGGAGCCGGAATCATCAACCTTTTTACACCGGACCGCAACGGCGATTTGCGCGATGTTGCACTCGGATTTCAACGTCCGACCGACTATCTGCGCAATCATCCATGCTTCGGCGCCGTAATCGGCCGGGTGGCCGGCCGCATCAAAAACGCTTCGGTCAATATTGCCGGAAAAACCTACCGTTTCCCCGCCAATGAGAACGGCAATTTGCTGCACTCCGGCGGCGGCTGGCGCACCGCGATTTACCAGGCCGACCCGGACGGCGACACCGCGTTGAGTCTGCGTCGAACCGATCCGGCCGGAGTCGGACGCATCGGTTTTCCCGGCAACCTGGACGTGGAGATCATCTATCAGGTGACCGAAGACAACGAACTTATCATCGATTATGCCGCGAAGTCGGACGCCGCCACCGTGGTCAATATGACCAACCATGTCTATCTTAACCTCAACGGCGCCGGAGCCGGAAGCATAGCCCGGCACGATTTTGCAATCAACTCATCGGAATATCTGGAACTTGATGCGGAAAAAATTCCGACCGGCCGCAGAATTGATGTCGCCGGTACGCCGTTCGATTTGCGGACGCTCCGCCAATTCGGGTCGATTCTGCCGCAGCTTCCCGGCGGCTTCGATCACTATTTTGTACTTGAAACCGTGGAACCCGGTTTTGTTGACGCGGTCGCCTACTCGCCCGACTCCGGTATAGAACTGCGCTTTTATACCACCGAGCTGGGCATCCAGTTCTACACCGCCAATGGCTTCAACGGCAAAATTTTCGGCAAACAGAACCGCTACTGCCAGACGCATGACGGATTTGCCATGGAGGCAATGGGGTATCCGGACGCCTGCCACCACCGCTCAAAATTTCCGCCGGTGGAGCTGGCGCCGGGCGATGCCTATCGTCAGCGCACCATCTACAAATTTTCGACCAGAAATTGATCTGTATCTCCATAAGCAAGGAGCAGTCGTATGATAAAGAGTTTTGTTCTCGACACCAATATATTGCTTCACGACGCGTCAAGCCTTGAGGCCTTTGCCGACAATGATGTCATCATTCCGATTCCGGTTCTGGAGGAGCTGGACAAGTTCAAAAAAGATCAGAATGCAATCGGACGAAATGCGCGACAGGTCATTCGGACACTGGATAAACTGCGTGCCGCCGGTCATTTGACAGACGGGGTGCCGCTTTCAGCCATCGGGTCTTCCGCCGCCGGAAAATTGTTCGTCGCCTACGAAGCCGACATTGACAACCCCAAGATCAAACTGCTGTTTGACTCCGAGGCCATCCGCAGCGCCGACAACCGAATTCTCGCTGTTGCTTTGGCCGCCAGAAAAAAGGGCAATCCGGTGGTTTTTATCAGTAAAGACATCAACATGCGCCTCAAAGCCGATGCACTCGGCTTCAAGGTCATGGACTTTGAACGGGAAAAGGTCAAGCCGGACGAACTTTATCGCGGGTTCCGTACAATTGAACTTCCGGCAGACAAAGCGGCGCAGTTTGAACGCGATGGTGTTTTTACGCCGACCGAGCCGCCCGAGTGTCCGAATGAGTTTTTAGTGGTGAAATCTGGAGAAAAGATTTTGCTTGGACGAAACGCCGGACACGGCGAAGTCACGCTGGTTCCGCAATACGATAACTACAAAATTTGGAATATCGCACCGCGCAACATCGAGCAGCGGATGGCATTCGACCTGTTGATGGATACCAAAATACCGCTGGTCACGCTGGTCGGCGGCGCCGGAACCGGTAAAACGCTGCTGGCGATTGCGGCCGCACTGGCCAACACTTTGAATTCAAAACGCTATGAACGCATACTGGTGTCACGCCCGATCATTCCGATGGGCAATGACATCGGATTCATTCCGGGCAGCAAAGATGACAAGCTGCGCAACTGGATGCAGCCGATATTCGACAATCTTGACTTTCTGCTTGATACCCCGGAACCAGAAAAAGGTAAAAGCGGTAAACCGTCAAATGCAATCAACAACCGGGTGAAAAATCTCATGGCGGCCGGTCAGCTGGAACTTGAAGCGCTTACCTACATCCGCGGCCGCAGCATTGCCAAGCAGTTTATCGTGGTGGACGAAGCGCAGAATTTGACGCCGCATGAAGTCAAAACCATCATCAGTCGAGCCGGAGCCGACACCAAGATCGTGCTTACCGGCGATCCGTGGCAGATTGACAATCCATACCTTGATTCTGCCAGCAACGGTCTCAGTTATCTGGTGGAACGCATGAAGCATCAGAACATATT